>CAYMRG010000119.1:9058-11412 GCA_964392555.1 uncultured candidatus Brocadiaceae bacterium | reverse complement strand
CGGCCGCGCAGCTGGCCGCCGCCGCACCCGCGGAGCCGACGCCGAGCGTGACCGTCCCGGAGCTGCTGCAGGCGCATCGCGTCACGCACTTCCAGTGCACGCCGTCGATGGCGGCGATGCTGCTCGTCGATCCGGCGGCGGCGCCGGCGCTGCGCGGGCTCTCGCACATGCTGGTCGGCGGCGAAGCGCTCGCGCCTGCGCTGGCGCGCGAACTGCGCGGTCTCGTGCCGAACCTGATCGACGTCTACGGCCCGACCGAGACGACGGTCTGGTCGACGACGATGCGCGTCGGCGCCGACGAGCCGGTGCCGATCGGTCGGCCGCTCGCCAACCAGACCGTCTACGTCCTCGATGCCAACCGCCAGCCGCTGCCGATCGGCGGCGCCGGCGAACTGTGGATCGGCGGGGCCGGCGTGACCGCGGGCTACTTCCGGCGCCCGGAGCTGACCGCCGAACGGTTCGTCGCCGATCCGTTCGCCGGCGGCGACGCGAAGATGTACGCGACCGGCGACCTCGTTCGCTGGCGTCAGGACGGCGTGCTCGAGTACCTCGGCCGCAAGGACTTCCAGGTGAAGGTGCGCGGCTACCGCATCGAGCTCGGCGAGATCGAGGCCGTGCTCGGTCGCCACGCCGGCGTCCGCGAGGGCGTGGTCGTCGCACGCGCCGACCGCGGCGAGACGCAGCTGGTCGCCTACTACGTCGCGCGTTCGCCGGCGCCGAAGCCCGAGGACCTGCGCGCGCACCTGCGCGCCGCGTTGCCCGAGTTCATGGTGCCGTCGCAGTTCGTCGCGATGGCGGACCTGCCGCGCACGCCGAACCTGAAGGTCGACCGCAAGGCGTTGCCGGCGCCCGATGCGGTCGCCGCGCACGCCGCGAAGAGCGTCGCCAAGGCGCAGGACGAGACCGAGGACACCATCCTGACGATCTGGAAGTCGGCGCTCGGCACCGAGGACGTCGGCGTCGAGGACAACTTCTTCGACTCGGGTGGCCACAGCATCCTCGCGGTGCGCGTGCACCGCGAGATCGTGCAGCGGCTCGGGGTGACCCTGCAGGTCACGGACCTGTTCCGGTTCACCACCGTGCGCGCGCTGGCGCGGCACCTGCAGGCCGGCAAGTCGGCGCCGACCGCGGCGCAGCAGGCGATGGAGCGCGCCAAGCAGCGGCGCAACCTGCTGCGGCGCAACTGATCGGCGGGGCGTGCCCGCCGATCAGGCGCTCGCCAGTCCTGCTGGCTAGTTGCAGCCGGTACCGGCGATGCGCACCTGCAGGCCGTTGCTGAGGCCGAGCAGGTTCAGCACCGGGCCGCTCGGGATCAGCTGCGCGAACTGGAAGTAGAGGTCCAGCGGCGACTGGCCGGCGGGGATCGCGATCGGCAGTGCGCCCTGGCCGCTGGCGTCGGCGACGAGCACGCCGACGTTGACCAGGTTGCCGATGTCGAGGATCAGCTCGCAACCGGGCGCCATGATCGTCGAGCCGGTGGTCGGGCTGAAGAACGCCAGCAGCGGCGTGCCGGCCGCCGTCTGGTAGTTCAGCGCGAAGGCGCTGTTGCCGGCGCTCGGGACGCCGTTCGCGAACACGTCGAGGCTCGGCGTGCCGCAGCCAGCCGTGAGCCAGACGGCCGGTTGCAGGACCGGCGCCGTGGTCGGCACGGTCACCGCCAGCGTGCCGGCGCCCAGCCGCGCCTGGTCGATGTGCGAGTCGGCGCTCGCCGGCGCCGAGTCGCAGTCGAACCAGAAGTTGAACAGCATGTTGTAGTCGAGCGGGTTGTTGGCGGTCGCGAGCCACGCGATCTCACCGCCGCTGACGGTCGCCGGCCAGTCGTTCAGCGGATCCGCGTCGATGTCGCGGAAGCCGAGGTTCTGGACGCGCGCGGTCGGGCAGACCGGCAGGCGGAACGAGGCGCCGCCGCGGTTGTTGTCGAGGTTCTGGAGCACGTACTCGTAGTGCCAGAAGCCGTTGACCGGACCCGTCACCTTGACCGCGATGTTGAAGCGGCCGTCGTCGTCGACGTAGGTGCCGGTGCCGCCGTTGCTGCCGCTGGTGATCGTGGCGCCGGTCCAGCGGTTCAGGATCGAACCGTAGGTCGCGGTCCCCTGCGTGCTCGTGGTCCAGTTGGTGCCGTGGTTCAGCACGAACGGCCGCGACATCACGTTGTCGCCGCGGTTGTCGACGCGCTCCCCGGCGTGGAACGTCTGCAGTTGGAACCAGATCGTCGTGCCGATCGGGATGTCCTGTTCCTGCACGATGACGCGGTTCTTGACGCTGTCGAAGCCGCTGGTGCTCAGGCTGCGGTTGCCGTCGGCCGGCAGCGGGTAGCCGCTCTGCGCCGGGTCGCCGATGTCGAAGTAGCTGCC
>CAYMRG010000119.1:2160-8958 GCA_964392555.1 uncultured candidatus Brocadiaceae bacterium | reverse complement strand
GAAGGCGACCGCGATCTCGCCGTTCGGGAACGCGGCGCCGCGGCGGCCCTTGTAGGTCGCGTTGCCGATGTCGGTCAGCGCGCCGTTGTAGCCGGGGCCACGGTTGTTGGATTGCGCGAGAAGGGAACCGGCGGTCGCCAGCAGGGCTACGGCGACGAGAGTCGTTCTGGGCATGGGTGGATCAGGCGGGGCAGCGCGCGAATGCTACCCAACTCGCCGCCGCGCGAGCGCCCCGCCGCGAGAATTTCAGCCTTTCGCCGCAGCGAGCGGGCGCCAGCGCAGCGTGCGCACGGCCGCCGCGGTGGCGAACGTGCACAGGCCCAGCGGCCGGCTCAGCAGCACCTCGGGACGCAGCCCGAGTCGGTGTTGCCCCCGTGCCACGGCGCACAGCGGTTCGCCATCCAGCGTGACGCGCACCGCGGCCGCCGTGACGGTGACGCGCGCCGTGTAGCGGCGGCCGAGCACGAACGAATGCAGCGAGCGGGTCTCGTTGTGGGCGGCGTCGTCGCCGTCGAGGCTCGACAGGCCGCAGACGGCGCCGCCCCAGCCACCGAGCACCAGCGTCAGGTGGTCCGCGCCGACCGGAAACGTCAGGCCGACGAAGAAGTCGTTGCCGACGCGGCGCTCGGCGACGACTTCGAGTTCGTAGTCCTGGTCCGGCGCGGCGAACGGGCCGTTCCAGGTCACGCCGGTCAGCGGGCTGCCGATGCCGAGCCGCAGCACGCCGTCGTGCACCGCGACCTCGCCCTGCCCGCCGAAGTCGGTGATGGTGAAGCCGGCCAGCGAGCTGCCGTCGAACAGCTCGCACCACGGCGGTGCGGCCGGCGCCGGCGGCGGCGCCGCGCAGGCGGTCGCCGCCAGCAGGGCACACAGGTGCCGTCGTCGCGCCTTCGCCACGGTCACCTCCCGGTCAGCACCGGCAGGGTGCTCTGCTTGAGGAACAGGATGGCCATCGCGTTGCGTTCGACGTCGAGGTCCCAGTGCAGCTCGGCGGGCCAGTCGCCGTTGGGTTGCTGCGCCAGCACCAGCACCAGCGCGCCTTCGAAGTACCAGTCGCGATCCTGGATCAGCGCCACGTCCGACAGCAGCGACGCGCGCTCCAGGCTGTAGAGGTAGTAGTAGAACCAGTGCTGCTGCCGCTCGATCGCCCCGGCGTGGCAACGCACCGTCAGGTTGCGCGCCAGCCAGGCGAAGCCGTCGTTGCGCGCGCGGTTGGCGTCGGCCTGCAGCTTCTGTCGCTTCAGACCTGGATAGTCCTGCAGGGCCGCCTGGCAGATCGCGAGGCCGGTGATGCCGGCGCTGGTCATGCTGCCCCAGGTCGGCATGTGGTCGCCTTCCTGCTTGGCCTCCTGGTAGCCCCAGCCGTTGGCGTGTGCGAGCGCGCGGGCGGTCGAATGCGTGCCCTCGGGATCCGCGAGCCGCCGCTGGTAGCTGCGATGGTCGACGAGTTCGAGGTCGAGCTTCGGCCCGTCGAAGTCCTGCACGGCGAGCAGGTGGTTGGCCGCCGCTTCCCAGACCGTCGGCGAGATCTCGATGCCGCAGAGGTGGGCGGCGTAGAGGCCGAGCAGGCCGTATTGGTGCACCGAGTTGTCGTAGCGCGCGTCGGCGGTGTAGTTGAAACGCAGCAGGTAGGCCGGGTCGGTCCGCGTGTCGACGTTGTGCAGCAGCTGGTCCTTCCAGCCGACCATCAGCGCGCGGTCGCCGGCGCTCGGCTGGCGCGGCCGCGGCCGCGCGATCACGCCGGCCTTGAGGTCGGCGATCTCGCCGTCCGGCGCGTAGAGCGCCTCGAACGCCATCAGCGTGTTGGCCAGCGAGTAGGTGTCGATCAGCACGCGCTTGCGCAGCTCGTCGAGGCAGCGCTGCACGACCTCGTCGTTCTTCGGCACGCCGCCCTTGATCAGCGCCAGCGTGCCGATCGCCAGGCGGCCGGATTGGTGGCTGTCCGGCCCGTCCGGCGCCTGGGCGCCGAGCGGGCCGCCGCCGGGGTTCGCCAGCTGCTCGCGCAGCCGCTGCGTGCCGCGGGCGAGGCTGTCGGCGACCAGCTTGCGGAACTCGGCGTCCTGGTTGTCGCGCGTGCCCGACAGCTGCCACGACTCGCGCTGCAGCAGCCCGGCGGCCAGTTCCTTGCCGTCGCGGCCGCGCAGCAGGTTGCCGGCGAGTTCGGTGCGGAAGCGGTCGACGACCGCCCGGCCGCCGGCGACCCGCAGGTGCCGCTGCACGACCAGCCGCCCGTCGAAGCCGTATTCGACGAACGGCCGGACGTGGCGTTCGACGAAGCGCTTGCTGTCGCCGCGCGGCGCGACCTCGGTGCTGCGAACCGTCACCTCGATGCGCTGCCAGCCGTCGACGTCGACCGCGGCGGCGCGGCCCTTGAGCTCGAGGTCGCCGAGGCGGTAGAGGCGGACCGCATCGGCCGACACGGTGCCGCCGAGCACGCCACAGCGCAGGTCGGTCGCGAGCCACCAGCCGAGGTCGCGCAGGTCCGACGGCGCGATGCGCACGGCCTGGCCAGCCGCGTCGAGTTCGCCCTGCAGCAGCAGCCCCGGCGCGCGGAAGGCGCCGAACAGGGCGCCGCGCACGCCATCGGCCGCCGAGCGTTCGGTGGCCAGGGCGGCGATCAGCTCCTGGTCGCTGCGCATGCCTGGCGGCAGCGAGGTGAAGGCCGCCATCGCGACGTCGAGCCGCTGCGCCCCGCCGGTGTTCGTGCACTGCACGGCGACGACGTTGTCGCTGCGCTGCCAGCCCTCGAGGTCGGCACCGGCGACGACGTACTGGCGGTTCACGCCGTAGCCGTTGTCGCTGACGACCAGGCGGCCGTTGAGCCAGATCCGCAGTCCGTCGTCGTGGTCGCTGGCGAACCACAGCGCGCGCGGTCGCTTGCCGCCGAGGTCGACCTTCGTGCGCAGGCAGAGCTCGGGCGTCGTCCAGACCGTGTGCTGCGCCGGGTCGCGGCCGACGTCGGTGCCGAATTCACCGCTGCCGACCAGCCACTGCGAGTCGTCGAACGCCGGTTGCGCGAACGTCGGCGGCACGCCGGCGCCGTCGCAGGCGAGGTAGCGCCACGCGTGCGGTGCCTCGGCGACGCCGGCGCGCGCGCCGGCGATCAGCCACTGCGGCCGCAGGCGCGACGGCGGCGGCGTGACGTCGAACGCCTCGGTGGTGCGCGCATAGATGTGGGCGCCGCGGTGCGGGATGTCCCAGGTCAGCCCCTGGGCCGTCGCCGTGGCCGGCAGCGCCAGCAACAGCGCGCCGACCGCCAGGCCGCCGCGCAGCGGGACGTCGCGGCGCGTCATCAGCCGAACTTCAGCCCGCACTCGGGGCAGCGATCGACACCGGCGGTCTTGAACGGCGTCATGCAGGCCGGGCAGGTGGTCTCCTCGGCGTCGAAGTCGGCGGCGTCGCGGCGCAGCGGCAGGCCTTCGCGTTCGACCATGCGGTCGAGGTAGCGCTGATGGATCGCCAGCGCGCGCTCTGCTTCACCGCTCGCGACCGCGAGCCAGGCGCGCGCCTCCCAGCCACCGGGCAGGGGACCGGTGACGACCTTGATGTCTGCCTTGGTCAGCTCCATCGCGATCTCGCGCAGGAAATCGGCCTTGCCCTGCAGGAGCACACGCATGCCTTCGGGTACTTTCACGCCGCGGAGTCTACGTCCGGACGCGCGGCTCGCTACCCTGGGCCGGCCGGTCCGTGCGGCCTGCGTCCAACCTGCCCGTGCCATGAGGGTCGCCCTCGCCACCCGTTCCGACCTGCCCGGCTGGGAGGTCGACGATCGCTTCCTGCACGCCGCGCTGGCCGCGCGCGGCGTCGCCTTCGACCGCCCGGTCTGGGACGACCCGCGGGTGGCGTGGGGGCGCTACGACGCGGTGCTGATCCGCACCACCTGGGACTACCAGGAGAAGCTGCCGGCGTTCCGGACCTGGGTCGACCGGGTGGCCGCGCGGACGCGGCTCGACAACCCGGCGCCGGTCGTGCGCTGGAACACCCACAAGCACTACCTGCGCGAACTCGCCGCGGTCGGCGTGCCGCTGGCGCCGACCCGCTGGCTCGACCGCGGTCGACGGGTCGACGTCGCGGGCGAACTGGCGGCGCTCGGCGCGCGCGAAGGTTTCCTCAAGCCGTGCGTCGGGGCGACGGCGCGCGAGACGCTGCGGTTCGCGGCCGACGCGGCGGGGCTGGCCGCGGCGCAGTGCCACGTCGACCGCCTGCTGCCCGACGAGGACCTGATGCTGCAGCCGTTCCTGCCGGCGGTGCTCGAACGCGGCGAATGGTCGGCGATCTTCGTCGCCGGCGCGCTCGCGCACTGCGTGCGCAAGGTGCCGGTGGCGGGCGACTACCGCGTCCAGGACGACTTCGGCGCGCGCGACGAGCCGTTCGCGCCGACCGCGGCCGAGCTGGCGCTGGCGCACCGCGTGATGGCGCTGGCGACCGGGCCCGGCGGGCCCTGTCCGGGGACCGGCCGCGAGCCACTGCTCTACGGCCGCGCCGACTTCCTGTGGACGGACGACGGCGACTGCGTGCTGACCGAGCTCGAATTGGTCGAGCCGTCGCTGTTCTTTCGCCACGCGCCGGCGACCGCGGAACGGCTCGCGGCGGCGTGGCTGGCGCGGCTGCGCTGATGCGCTGATGTGCGGGTCCGCCGGTGGCCCGCGGGATCAGCGCCGCAGCAGCGAAGCGAACGCGTCGCGCAGCGCGGCTTCGTCGGCCTCGGTGACGGCGAACCCGTCGGCGACCACCAGCAGGTCGGGCGCGAGGTCGATCTGCAGCAACCGCCGCTGCGGCGTGCCCGGCTCGCCGGGGTGGCGCGCGGTCGCGGTCACCAGGCGGTAGAGCGAGCCACCGGCGCGCTGCTGCCAGGGGTCGTTCGCGGCCCCGGGGGCGGTGCCGCTGCCGGCATTGGCACCACCCGTGGCGCCGGGTGACGCGAGCTCCAGGTCGGCGTTGGCGCAGAGCTGGGTCAGCCAGCGCTCCGCCGAGACCCGGCACCACTGCCGCAGGCCGACCGGCGGCGTGTAGCCCACCAGCCACAGCCGGCTGCCCGACGGGCTCGTCCAGGCGACGCGGAACGCCGTCCCGCCGCAGCGGAGCTGCGCCTGCCAGCCGGTCGGGCCCAGGAATTCGAGCCCGAACTTGTGGTTGCGGTAGGTCGTGCCGGCGAGTTCACCGCCGGTGTGCGCCCGCAACGGCAGCGCCGTCGCGGTCGCGACCTCGCTGCTGCGGTCGACCAGGCGGTAGCTGGCGAGCAGCGCCTTGACCGCCGCGTCGTGTTCGGCCAGCGCGCGCTTGCTGCCGCGCACCAGCGCGATGTGCTGCAGGCCGCCGTAGGTGACGACGAACAGCCGCACGCGCCCGCCGCGGCCACCGTCGTCGCGCGGCAGGTCGACCTCGAGCTGCGCGCCGCCGAGGTGCGGCACCGGATCGTCGCGGTAGGCCGGCGGCTGCCAGGCCAGTGCGGCTCCGGGCCGCGCGGTCGGCTCGTTCTCGCGCAGCAGCGCGGCGAGCCGCTGGGCCAGCGCCAGCGCCGGCGGTTGCTCGGGATCGATGCGGACCGACACGTCGCACGCGACGTCGGTGCCGACCAGGTAGAAGCTCGCGGCGTCGATCGCCTGCGCGCGATCGCCCGCCAATGGCGCCAGCAGCCAGCCGGGGCTGTTGCCGATCTCGAAGTTGCACGCCGGGCAGCGGAAGCGGTCTTCGTCGCAGCCGTACTGGCTCGGCACCTCGACCGCGAGCGTCGGCACGGCGCGCTCGCCGTCGCGCCGCAGCACCAGCAGTTCGCCGGTGACGAACGGTGCCGACGGTTCACTGTCGGGCGGCGCGGCGACGGTCTCGTGGCGCAGCCGCACGACCGTGCGCGGACCGACGCGGCGGGGCCCGCCTTCGACCGTGGTCGTGCGCCGCAGCGGCAGCTTGCCGGCGAACAGGCGTTCGAGCTGCAGGCGCAGCATCGCGTGGGCACCGGGGTGGTCGGGCGCGAACGGTGCGAGGTAGGCCGTGACGTCGCGGCGGTTGAACGCCGCGTCGAGATCGGCCACCAGCCGCTGGATCGCGGCCGCGCTCGGTTCGGCGGCACCGGCCGTGCCGTCCTGGGCCGCGCCGTTCTGGGGCACGGCGAGCGGCGCCGTCGCGACGCAGCCGAGTGCGCCGAGCACGAACCGCAGCAGGCGGGCCGCGGGGCAGGTGGGGTGGCGGCCGTTCACCGCGGCCCCCTCGTCGACGCGGTGACCGGGCCGCCGTAGGCGAGCCAGACGCCGTCGGGGCTCGCTGCCGGCAGCGCGTACGGGTCGGCGTTGCCGGCGAGCTGGCTCAGCAGCGAGGGCAGCGGCGACGGCGTCGTCGCGAACGCGTACGCCGCCGGGGTGTGCTGCGCGAACCGCTCCTCGAGCGGCAGCGGCGAACTGGTCGGCCACCAGACCGCCAGCGCCAGGCCAGCGGCGGCCACGGTCACCAATGCCACGGTCACCAGTGCCCCGGTCACCAGCGCCGGGTTGCGCCAGCGCCGCGTTCGGGCCGCGGCATCGGGCCACGCTCCGCCAAACCGGCCGCCACCAGACTGGCCGCCACCCGCGTCCCGGCGCTGCGGCTGCAGCGGCAGGTTCTGGCGATCGGCCGCCAGCGCCGCGAGCGTGCGCGCGACGAACTCCGGCGCGGGTTCCGGCGCGACGTGGCGGGCGAGGATCTCGCGCCAGCGGTGGCGGCGGTCGCCGTCGAGCGCGCGGACCGTGCGCGCGACGAAGTCGGCCGACGGCGCGGGCGCCGCGAAGCCGGCGAGCAGGTCGCCGGGCAGCCCGGGCTGGCGCG
>CAYMRG010000119.1:0-2150 GCA_964392555.1 uncultured candidatus Brocadiaceae bacterium | reverse complement strand
GTCGAGCCACTCCGCCTCGCTCGGGAACAGGCGACCTTCGCAGGTCGGCTCGAACGCGTCGTCGCGCTCGTCGTCGGGTGCGCCAGCAAGTGGGTCACCGGGTAGATCGTGGTCGGTCACGCGCCGGCCTCGAGGTAGGGGGCCAGGTGCTGCCGCAGCGATTCCTTGGCGCGGAACAGCCGCGACTTGACGGTGCCCTCGCTGACGCCGGTGATCGCGGCGATCTCGCGGTAGTCGAGGTCCTCGTATTCGCGCAGGATGAACACCATGCGCTGGTCCTCGCCGAGCGCCGCGAGCGCCTCGCCGATGCGGCGGCCGAGTTCCTGGTTC
The DNA here is from genome assembly GCA_964392555.1 of uncultured candidatus Brocadiaceae bacterium. Taxonomy (GTDB): domain Bacteria; phylum Planctomycetota; class UBA1135; order UBA1135; family UBA2386; genus CAYMRG01. The sequence goes on along the minus strand of CAYMRG010000119.1, from coordinate 1,820 downwards.
TCGGCATCCTGCGCCGGCCGCAATTCGCGCCCGTCGGTCAGGTCGCGCTGCGATTCGTCGGGGCCGGCGGTCAGGCTCGCGGTCGGCAGCCGCTTCTTCTTCAGCACGTCGAAGCAGTGGTTGCGGACGAAGGTGTAGACCCAGGTCGTGAACTTCGCGCGGCTGGGGTCGAAGTTGCCGAGCGCGCGGAACACCTTCAGGAACACCTCCTGCGCCAGGTCCTCGACGTCGCGCCGGTAGCGCGGGCCGAGGAAGCGGAAGATCGTCGCGATCACCGGCCGGTGCAGCGCTTCGACGATCGTGTGTGCCGCGGCCTGGTCGCCTTGCTGGGCGGCGAACACGACCTGGTTCGGGATGTCGGTCACGCGATCGGACACGCAGGATGGGACGGCTGGCGCCGGACCGCGGTGATTCGACGGCACCCCGCCGGGGTTCCGCGAATTCGCCGCGCCGGGCTTGCCGGGCGGGTGGGACAGCTACAGACGATAGGGGATCAGGTCGGCGTCGTCACCGGTCTCACCGAGCCGATCGTCGACCAGCTTGCGGTCGACGACGATCTTGGTGCCGCGGCGCTCGCTGGCGTCGAACGACAGGTCCTCGAGGCACTTCTCGAGGATCGTCATCAGGCGGCGGGCGCCGATGTCCTGGGTCGACTTGTTGGCGCGGAACGCCAGCCCGGCGAGCCGTTCGAGGCCGTCTCGGGTGAACTCGAGGTCGACGCCCTCGGTGCGGAACAGCGCGACGTACTGGCGCGTCAGCGCGTTCTTCGGTTCGGCCAGGATGCGGACGAAGTCGGCCTCGGTCAGCGACTGCAGCGCGACGCGCACCGGGAAACGGCCCTGCAGCTCGGGGATCAGCTCGCTCGGCTTGTGGAAGTGGAACGCGCCGGCCGCGAGGAACAGGATGTGGTCGGTGCGGACGTGGCCGTAGCGCGTGTAGACGGCGCAGCCTTCGACGACCGACAGCAGGTCGCGCTGCACGCCCTCGCGCGAGACGTCGGGGCCGTCGCTGCCGCCCGACGAGACGATCTTGTCGATCTCGTCGACGAACACGATGCCGTCGTTCTGCGCGCGGTCGAGCGCTTCCTGCGCGATCTGGTCGATGTCGAGCAGCTTGTCGGCCTCCTCGTCGTGCAGCAGCTTGCGCGCCTCGGCGACGCGCAGCTTGCGGACCTTCGTCCGGTTGCCCGGCGAACGGCCCCACAGCTCCTGCAGCGCCTGCGTGTCGATGCCCATCGTCTCGTTGCCCTGCGGGCCCATCACGCTGAGCGTCGGCGTGCGCGCGTCGCGCACCTCGATCTCGACGAACTGCTGCTCGAGCCGCCGCTCCTGCAGGTCGGTGCGCAGGCGGGCGCGCAGCTGCTCGCGTTCGGCGAAGTCGCCCGGCGGCTGCGGCGTGTCGGGTGCGGTCGGGATCGCCGGCCGCGGGCGCCACAGGCCGCCTTCCATCTTGCCGTGGATGCCGGGGCCCGGATCCTGGTAGGGGGCGAGGCCCTGCGCATCGGCGAGCGTCAGCCAGATGCGTTCCTCGGCGGCGGCGCTGGCCTTCGCCTCGACTTCCTTGACCTTCTCGGCGCGCACCAGCGCGACCGCGGCGTCGACCAGGTCGCGGACCATCGACTCGACGTCGCGGCCGTGGTAGCCGACCTCGCTGTACTTCGTCGCCTCGACCTTGACGAACGGCGCGCGGGCCAGCGTTGCCAACCGCCGCGCGATCTCGGTCTTGCCGACGCCGGTCGGGCCGATCAGCAGGATGTTCTTCGGATAGACGTCGGCGGCGAGTTCGTTGCCGAGCTGGCGACGGCGCCAGCGATTGCGCAG
>CAYMRG010000118.1:0-11421 GCA_964392555.1 uncultured candidatus Brocadiaceae bacterium | reverse complement strand
GACGTGGCGCGGGCGCTGAAGAAGCCGCCGCGCGGCGCCGTGCACGTGCGCACCGAGGCGCCGCGCGGCGAGATGGGCTACTTCGTGGTCAGCGACGGCAGCAAGGTGCCGTACCGCGTGCGCTGCCGCACCGGTTCGTTCACCGCGGCCGGCATCTTCCGCGAGGTGATGCGCGGCATCTTCCTCGCCGACATCGTCGCCGTGATCGGCAGCTTCGACGTCGTCGTCCCGGAGATCGACCGATGAGCGGCGTGGCGCAAGCGGGCAGCGAGGTGGCGCAGGCGCCGGGGCTCGGCCACGGCGTCGATGCGCTGGCGGTGTGGCTGGCCGGCGGCACGCCGGGCTGGTTTCTGACGACGGTCGCGGTGCTGCTGGTCTGGGTCGCGCCGCTGCTGGTGCTGGTGTTCCCGGTCGCCGCGTTCGGCCAGATCCTCGAGCGCAAGATCGCCGCGGCGATCCAGCGCCGCGTCGGCCCGAACTCGGCCGGCCTCGACGGGCCGCTGCGGTTCGCCTGCCGCATCGTGCTGTGGTTCCTGCCGCGCGCGCGCCAGGACCGCGCGTTCGCCGCGTTCTGCCGGTTCGCACCGGTGCGCGGCCTGCTGAACCTGTCGCGCCGGCTCGGCCTCGGCCAGCTGGTCGCCGACGGCATCAAGATGCTCGGCAAGGAGGACATCGTGCCGCGCGGCGCCGATGGCGTGGTGTTCCGCGTCGCGCCGTACCTGGCGCTGGTCGGCGCCTTCCTGCCGTGGTGCGTGCTGCCGCTGAGCCAGCACCTGGCGATGCTCGAGACCGACGTCGCGGCGCTGTTCGCGCTGGCCACGTCGGGCCTCGTCGTCGTCGCGCTGAAGATGGCCGGCTGGGGATCGGGCAACAAGTGGTCGCTGCTCGGCGGCATGCGCGCCGTCGCGCAGCTGGTCAGCTACGAGGTGCCGATCGGCCTCGCCGTCGGCGGCGCGGTGCTGTGGTGCGGCTCGATGGACCTGCACGCGATCGTCGGCCGCCAGTACGCGCCGGGCGTGCTGTCGCTGCTCGGCTGGAACGCCGTGCAGAACCCGTTCCTCGCGCTGCTCGCGCTGGTGTTCTTCGTCGCCGGCCTGGCCGAGTGCCAGCGCTCGCCGTTCGACATGGCCGAGGCCGAGAGCGAGCTGGTCTCGGGCTTCAACACCGAGTACTCGGGGCTGCGCTGGGGCATGTTCGCGATGGCCGAGTACACCGAGATGCTGTTCGTCGGCGCGCTGCTGGCGACGCTGTTCCTCGGCGGCTACCAGAGCCCGATCGGCGAACAGTGGCTCCTCGGCCTGCCGGTGTGGGCGGAGACGGCGCTGCACCTGCTGATCCTCGGCGCGAAGGTGCTGGCGGTGTTCCTGCTGATGATGTGGATCCGCTGGACGCTGCCGCGCTTCCGCGTCGACCAGGTCATGCGGCTGGCGTGGCTGGTGCTGGTCCCGCTCGCGCTGGTCGCGCTGTTCGGCATCGGCCTCGAGCTGCTGGTCGCCGGCGGCACGGTGCCCGGCACCGCGTTCGGCCGGATCGCCGCGCGGCCCGAACCGGCGCTCGGCTGGCTCGCCCGGCTGGCATTCTGGGTCGTGCCGCTGGCCGGCGGCGCGCTGCTGGTGCGCGCGGCGCAGGCGCGGCATGGCCGCGTCCATCCGGCGCTGCGGCGCCTGGTCGGGGAGGACGCATGATCCTCGCCTGGGTCCACGACGTCGTCGAAGGCGTGCGCTCGTGCCTGGCCGGCATGCGCACGACCGGCCGCTACCTCGCCGAGAACCTGCGCGACGAAGGCGGCGCCACCGCGATCACGCGCCTCTACCCGGAACAGCCGGCGGAGGTCGTCGGCGATCGCCAGCGCGGCCACTTGGTCAACGACGGGCCGCGCTGCATCGTCTGCAAGGCCTGCGACACCGCGTGCCCGGTCGACTGCATCGTCATGGAGGGCGAGCGCGATCCCGACAACAAGATGCGCGCGTCGCGCTTCGACATCGACCTCAGCAAGTGCATCTACTGCGGGCTGTGCGTGCGCGTCTGCCCGACGGGTTCGCTGTCGATGACGCCGACGTTCGAGGTCGATCCGCGGCACGCCGGCAACCGCTTCCTGTTCCGCCGCAGCTCCGACCAGATCGGCCAGCGGCTCGATGCGGTCGACATGGCGCGCCTGCACGCGCTGGCCAACCAGCCGCGCGAACAACTCGCGCCGGCCGACCGTCAATGGCTCGACGAACGCGTCGATCCGGACGGCCCGCACCTGATCGGCATCTACGGCCTCGGCTACTACACGCAAGAGCAGAAGCTGGAGGTCGATGCGGCGCGCGAGGCGAAGAAGCGCGCGAAGGACGCGGCGGCGGCGGCGGCGAAGGCCGCGGCCGCGGCCAAGGCGAAGCCCGCGACCGACGGGCCGGGTGCAGCGGGGCCCGCCGCACCGCCGCCGGCCGGAGGCCAGCCGTGATCGCCGGCGGCCTGTTCCTCGCCTGCGCGCTGCTGGCGATCGTCGGTGCGCTGCTCGCGGTCACCGTGCGCAACCTGCTGCACGCGGCGCTGCTGCTCGGGCTCAGCCTGCTCGGCGTCGCCGGGCTCTACCTGTTCCTCGACCAGGCGTGGCTCGCCTGCGTGCAGGTGATCGTCTACATCGGCGGCATCCTCGTCCTGATCCTGTTCGCGACGCTGTTCAGCAGCGACATCCAGGGCGTGCAGCAACGACCTGCGCGGCCGCTGCTGGTCGCCGGCGTCGCCGCGGCGACGCTCGCCGGTGCGGTCGTGGTGCGGCTCGCGCTCGGCTCGCGGCAGGCGCTGACGGCGCGCGGCGGTGGCGGCGGGCCGACCAACGGTGGCGCCGGCACGGCCGCGATCGGCGACCTGCTGGTCGGCGACTGGTTCGTGCCGTTCTTCGTCGCCGGCATCCTGCTGACGATGGCGCTGGTCGTCGCGGTCGCGATCGTGCAGCGGTTCCGCCGCCCGGAACGGGAGGATGGCCATGCCTGAGCTCGATCCGGACCGGATCACCGGCTACCTGATGGTCGCGGCCGTGTTGTTCGTCTGCGGTCTGTTCGCCGCGATCGCGCGCCGCAACGCGATCGGCGTGCTGATCGGCATCGAGCTGATGCTGAACGCGGCGGCGCTGCAGTTCGCCGCCTACGGTCGGTTCGCGCCGTCGGCGGAGGATCCGCAGGGCCAGACTGCGGCGGTGTTCGTCGTCGTCACGGCCGCGGCCGAGGCCGCGGTCGCGCTGGCGCTGCTGTTCGCGGTCTACCGGCGGACCCGCGACGTCGACCTCGAAGCCACCCGGGAGCTGCGTTCGTGAGCCCGGGACCGCTGTCGCTCGCCGTGTTGCTGCTGCCGCTCGCCGCTGCGGTGGTCGTCGCCATGCTGCGTTCGGCGCGCCTCGCGCACGCCGTCGCCGCGCTGGCGATGGCGGTCGCTGCGGTGCTGGCCGGCCTCGTCGCCGTCGACGTCGTCGGTAGCGGTGCCACGATCGCCGGGCCGCACGCGACCTGGCTCGACCTCGGCTCGTTCGCGCTCGGCGTCGGCACGATGGTCGACCCGATGGGCGCGGTGATGGCGTTCCTGGTGACGTTGCTGGCCACCGCGGTGCTGGTGTTCAACGCCTGGTACATGCACGACGACCCGCTCGCCGTGCGCTTCCCGTGGCAATTATGCCTGTTCGCCGCCGCGATGCTCGGCGTCGTGCTCAGCGACAACCTGTTCCAGACCTTCTGCTGCTGGGAACTGGTCGGCCTCGGCAGCTACCTGCTGATCGGCTTCTGGTTCGACCGGCCGCCGGCGGCCGAGGACGCGACCTACCAGGCGAACAAGGGCCGCGGCGCGCGCGGCGTGCTCGAGGGCCTGCTGAGTCCGGCGCAGGCGCAGCTGAAGGCCTTCGTCGTGAACCGCATCGGCGACGCGGGCTTCCTGGTCGGCATCGGTGCCCTGGTCGCGCTCGCGCTGCAGAACGGCGGCAGCGGCGAGGTGCTGTCGTTCGCGCAGCTGACGGCGCTCGCCGGCCGCGACGGCGGCACGGCGCACTGGCTCGGCCTGTCCGGTCACGGGCTGGCGGTGCTCGCGGCGCTGGGGCTGTTCTGCGGCGCGGTCGGCAAGAGCGCGCAGTTCCCGCTGCACACGTGGCTGCCGGACGCGATGCAGGGGCCGACGACGGCGTCGTCGATCATCCACGCGGCGACGATGGTCGCGGCCGGCGTGTTCCTGGTCGCGCGCACCTACCCGCTGTTCCCGCCCGAAGCGCTCACCGTGGTCGGCTGGACTGGCGGCGTCACCTGCCTGCTCGCGGCGACGATCGCCTGCGTGCAGTGGGACCTCAAGGCGGTGCTCGCCTACTCGACCGTCAGCCAGCTCGGCCTGATGTTCGTCGCGCTCGGCGCCGGCGCGGCGGCCGGTGGCCGCGAGGCGGCGATCGCGCACCTCTACACCCACGCGTTCGCCAAGTGCCTGCTGTTCCTGTGCGCCGGCGCGGTGATCCACGCCTGCGGCGGGCACCAGGACCTGGCGCGGCTCGGCGGCCTGATGCGCCGCATGCCGGTCGTCGCCGCGGTCTCGCTGGCGGCGCTGCTGGCGTTGAGCGGCATGCCGCTGTTCAGCGGCTTCGTCAGCAAGGACGCGGTGCTGGCCGCGGCGCTGGCGAACGGCCAGTCGGGCGGCGGCTACGGGCCGTTCGCGCTGGCCTGCGCCGGTAGCCTGCTGACCTCGGTCTACATGCTGCGGTGGTGGCTGCGGATCTTCACCGGCAGCGAACGCGATCCGCACGTCACGCACCACGCCCACGATCCGGCGCGCGCGGCCAGCGCGGTGCTCGTCGTGCTGGCGCCGATGACGCTGGCGCTGCCATGGACGATCGGCGATTGGCTGCCGCTGCCGGATCACGAGGCGCATGGCACGGCCCACGCGACCGCGGCGACGGTCGCGCTGACGCTGCTCGCGCTCGGCCTCGGCTTCGCGCTGGTGGTCTACTTCCTGGCGCCGCGCCGCGGTCGCGACGCCGCCGGCGCGCTGGCCGCGCGACTGCGGCCGCTGCATGCGGCGTGCGCCGAGCTGTGGGGCATCGACCGGCTCTGGGATCGCGTCGTGACCCGCGGTCTCGGGCGCGGCATCGCCCGGCTGGTCGCGCGCGCCGATCTCGGCGGCGAACGGCGGCTCGCCGGTCTCGACGACCGCGCGGCGGCGCCGGGGCCGCGGGCCGCTGCGCCCACGCCGTCGCTGGATGGGGCCGTCGACGGCGTCGCCGCCGGGTTCGCTGCGGTCGGCCGCGCCGGGGCCGCGGTCGGCGGTGGTCGGCTCGGCGCCTACGTCGCGGTCGCGATCGGCATCGTCGCCGCGGCCCTGGTCGTGGGGTGGCTCGCATGATCGGCACGCTCGGCCTGTGTGTCGTGGTGCCGCTGGCGCTCGGGGCGCTCGGCCTCGCCGTCCCTGGCCGCGGCTTCGCGCGCTGGTGTGCGCTCGCCGGCAGCCTGTTGACCGCCGCCATCGGCGCGATCGCGACGGCGGACTTCGTCGCGGCACCCGGCGCCAGCTTCCGCTTCGTCGAGAGCCACGCCTGGAGCCGCGCGTTCAACGCGTCGTGGACGCTCGGCGTCGACGGCGTCGGCGCGGTGATGCTGCTGCTCGCCGGACTCGTCACCGCGGTCGCGACGATCGCCGCGTGGCGGCAACGGCGCCATCCGCGCGCCTACCACGCGCTGGTGCTGGCGCTGCTCGCGGCGATGAACGCGGTGTTCACCGCGCTCGACCTGTTGGCGTTCTACGTCGCCTGGGAGGCGCTGCTGCTGCCGATGCTGCCGTTGATCGGCGTGTTCGGCGGCGAACAGCGGCGCTACGCGGCGATGAAGTTCTTCGTCTACACGCTGGCCGGCAGCGTCGCGATGCTGGCGATGCTGCTCTTGCTGTGGAACGCGACGCCGGCCGAAGGTCGCGACGTGGTCGTGCCACCGGCGGTGTTCTCGGCGCACGCGGTGATGGAGCAGCAGCCCACGCTGCACGGCCTGCCGGTGCACGGCGGCGCCGGCGGGCCGGTCGTCCATGTGCCGCGCGGCTTCGACCTGCGGCACCTGGCGCTGCAGGCGCCCGCGTTCGCGACCGCGCCGCTGCTCGGCACGACGCTGGCGTGGTTCGGCCTGATCGCGGTGCTGCTCGCGTGCCTCGTCAAGGTGCCGGCGGTGCCGCTGCACACCTGGCTGCCGCATGCGCACGTCCAGGCGCCGACCGCGGTCTCGGTGCTGCTCGCCGGCGTGCTGCTCAAGGTCGGCGTGTTCGGCCTCTACCGCGTCGCCGGGCCGCTGTTCCCGCACGCGTTCGCCGGCGCCATGCCGGCCCTCGGCGTGCTCGGCCTGGTCAGCATCCTGTGGGGGGCGTGGGCCGCGCTCGGCCAGAGCGACCTCAAACGGATCGTCGCGTATGCGTCGGTCTCGCACCTCGGCTTCTGCCTGCTCGGCTTCGCCAGCGGCACCGTGACCGGCGCGACCGGTGCGGTCGTGCAGGCGTTCGCGCACGGCCTGACCTCGCCGCTGCTGTTCCTGCTGGTCGGCGTCGTCTACGAACGCGCGCACCATCGCCGCGTCGACGGCTTCGGCGGGCTGGCGCGGCCGATGCCGACCTACGCCTGGCTGCTGCTGTTCGGCGCGCTCGCCAGCGCCGGGCTGCCGGCGCTCGCGGGCTTCCCCGGCGAGTTCCTCGTGCTGCTCGGCGGCTTCACCGGTCCGGCGCCGTTTCCGGCGCTGACCGCGGCCGCGACGTCGTCGGTCGTGCTCGCCGCAGCCTACCTGCTGTGGACCGTGAAGCGCGTCGCCTACGGCCCGCTGCGCCACGCCGAGCAGGCGGCCTACCCCGACCTCGACGGCAACGAACGGCTCGCGCTGCTGCCGCTCGCCGTGCTGGTGCTGCTGTGCGGCGTCTGGCCGCAACCGCTGGTGGCGGCGGTGAAGCCGGCCTGCGAACTGTTCGTGCAGATGCTGCACAACGGAGTCGGTCCGTGAGCCTCTCGCCCGCCGAGCTGGTCACGCCGCTCGCGCCCGAACTGGCGCTGGCCGGGGGCCTCGTCGCCGTGCTGGTCGCCGACCTCGTGCCGGCGGCGCGCACGCGAACCGTCGGGCCGTGGCTCGGCATCGTCGGCAGCGCGCTCGGGCTCGCGTTCGCCGCGACCGCGGCGGCGAGCCAGGTCGGCGAGCTGCTGGCGATCGACGCCGCGGCGCGCTGGGCGCGTTGGCTGATCCTCGGTGGCGCGCTGCTCGTGCAGCTCGCGGGCCTCGGCGAACGACGGGTCGCCGGCGATCGCGGCGCCTGGTCCGCCGCGGTGCTCGGCCTCGCGCTCGGTGCGTCGGTTGCGTCGCTGGCGAGCCACTGCCTGCCGCTGTGGCTCGGCTTCGAGCTGATCGCCGTCTCCGGCTATGCGCTGGTCACCTTCGGCGGTGGCGATCGCCGCGCCGCCGAGGCCGGCATGAAGTTCGTGCTGTTCGGTGGCGTCGCCAGCGCGGCGATGCTGTTCGGCATGAGCCACGTCTACGGCGCGACCGGCCACCTCGACTTCGCCGGCATCGGCCGCGCGTTCGCGGCGGCCGACGTCGCGGTGGCCGCGCCGGCGCTGCTGCTGGCCGCGCTCGGCCTCGCCTACAAGCTGACGCTGGCGCCGCTGCACGTCTACGCGCCCGACGTCTACCAGGGTTCGCCGCCGCTCGCGGTCGCAGCCGTCGCGACGATGCCGAAGGTCGCCGCCGCCGCCGCGCTGCTGCTGGCGCTGCAGCTCGCGGTGCCGCCGGCGGTCGTCGCGCCGGCGACGTTGACCGCCGCGATCGCCGCCGTCGCCGCGATCGGCATGCTGGTCGCCGCGACCACCGCGCTGGCGCAGCGCTGCGCCAAGCGGATCCTCGCGCTCAGCGGCGCGAGCCACGGCGCGATCCTGGTGCTCGCCGCCGGCTGCCTGCCGGCCGGCGAGGCCTCCGCGACCGTCGGCTACTACCTGCTGACCTACGTCGCCGCGAACCTCGGCGCGCTGACCTGCCTCACCGTGCTCGAGGCGCGCACGCGCAGCTGCGACCTCGCGGCGCTGGCCGGCAGCGGCCAGCGGCAGCCCTGGGTCGCGAGCCTGCTCGCGCTGTTCGTGCTCAGCCTCGCCGGCATCCCGCCGCTCGCCGGCTTCTTCGGCAAGTGGGGGGCGCTGCGCCTGGCGCTGGCGAACGGCACCGCCGCGTCGCCGCTGGTGGTCGTCGCGACGCTGCTCGTCGTCGCCGCGACCGTCGTCGCCGCGTGGTCCTACCTCCTGATCGTGCGCGCCGCGCTGCTGGCACCCGAACCGGCGTCCACGGTCCCCGCCGTGCCGCGCCGCGCGCTGCCGTGGCCGACCGCGATCGTGCTGGTGGTGTGCGCGTTGGCGACGCTGGGCCTCGGCTTCTGGCTCGACGGCATCGCCGTGCTCGGCGGCGCGTCGTAGAGCGCGGGTCGCGGGCGACTTTCGACGGGCGTTGGCGGGGTCGCGACCCTAGCATTCCGCCGCCAGCTGCCGCACGGATGCGACGCACCGTCGCGAATGCGGAACCGGCTGCGTCCCATGAACGCGTCGAACGCTTCCCCGCGTACGGCTGCCCTGATGCTCGGTGCGCTCGGTGTCGTGTTCGGCGACATCGGCACGAGCCCGCTCTACGCGCTGCGCGAGTGCTTCATCGGCTCGCACGGCGTCGCCGTCGACCGCACCAGCGTGCTCGGCGTGCTGTCGCTGATCGTCTGGTCGCTGGTGCTGATCGTCTGCATCAAGTACGTGGTGTTCGTGCTGCGCGCCGACAGCCGCGGCGAAGGTGGCATCCTCGCCTTGCTGTCGCTGGCGTTCGCCGAGGCGCGTGGCAACACCCGCCGGCGTCGCTTCATGATCGCGCTCGGCGTGTTCGGTTCGGCGCTGCTGTACGGGGACGGCATCATCACGCCGTGCATCACGGTGATGGGGGCGATCGAAGGGCTCACCATCGCGACGCCGGTGTTCGAGCCGTACGTCGTGCCGGCGAGCGTGGCGGTGCTGATCCTGCTGTTCGCTTGCCAGAGCGTCGGCTCCGGCCGCGTCGGCGCGGTGCTCGGACCGGTGATGTTGCTGTGGTTCGCGGTGCTGACGGCGCTGGGGCTGCGCGGCATCGCGATGGCGCCGCAGGTGCTGACCGCGCTGTCACCGCACCACGCTCTCGCATTCCTCACCGCGCACGGCGCCGTGGCCCTGGCTGTGCTGGGCACGACGTTCCTGGTCGTGACGGGCGCCGAGGCCCTCTATGCCGATCTCGGCCACTTCGGGCGTCGTCCGATCCAACTCGCCTGGCTGTCGGTCGCGTTTCCCGCGCTGTTGATCGACTATCTCGGTCAGGGCGGGCTGCTGCTCAGCGATCCCACGGCGATCGCAAACCCGTTCTTCCGCCTGGCACCGCCCGTGCTGCTCTATCCGCTGGTCGCGCTGTCGGTCGTCGCCTCGGTGATCGCGTCGCAGGCCCTGATCACGGGCACGTTCTCGATCACCATGCAGGCGATCCGGCTCGACTACCTGCCGCGCCTCGAGATCCGCCACACGTCGCCGGACGAGCGCGGCCAGATCTACCTGCCGCACGTCAACTGGCTGCTGATGCTGGCATGCATCGCCACCTGCATCGGCTTCGGCTCGTCGAGTGCGCTGGCGTCGGCGTACGGCGTCGCGGTGACGCTGACGATGCTGATCACGACCTGGCTGTTCTACTTCGCCGCGCACCGGGTGTTCGGCTGGGCGCGGTGGCGCGCCGCGCTGCTGTGCGTCGGTTTCGCCGGGCTCGAGCTGGTGTTCTTCGCCGCCAACGCGCTGAAGCTGCTGCACGGCGGCTGGTTCCCCCTGCTGGTCGCGATCGGATTGTTCACGGTCATGAACACCTGGCAGATGGGCCGGCGGGTCCTGTTCGCCCGCTACCGCGACAGCGGGCTGTCGCTGGCGTCGTTCCTCGATTCGCTGCGTCGCGATCCGCCGCTGCGGGTGCGCGGCACCGCGGTCTACATGGCCGGCAGCGTCGACGGTGCGCCGCTGGCGCTGCTGCACAACCTCAAACACAACAAGGTTCTCCACGAACAGGTCCTGCTACTGACGATCGCCAGCGCCGAGGAACCGCACGTGCTGCCCGAGCAGCGTCTGCGCCACGAGGCGCTGCCGATGGGCTTCCACCGCATCGTCGCGACCTACGGCTTCATGGAGCAGCCGCGCGTGCTCGAGGTGATCCGCTGGTGGAAGGAGCAGCACGTCGACCTGCGCATCAGCGACACGACGTTCTTCCTCGGCCGCGACACGATCGTGCCGGCGAAGCGACGCCACATGTCGCTGTGGCGGTCGATGCTGTTCGCGTTCCTGCACCGCAACGCGCATCCGCCGACCGCCTTCTTCGGCCTGCCGGCGAACCGCGTCGTCGAGATGGGCAGCCAGGTCGAGCTGTGACGCCGGCCGGTGCCTCACCCCGCTGCCAGGTCGACGCCCCAGCGCGTCCGGCTGCGCCCCCTCACCGGCGTCGGCGCCGCGCCGGCGCCGGCGGCGGCAGTTCGCGCACCATGATGTCGACGCGGCCATTCGTGCTCGTCTGGCGCTCGATCTCGAACAGGTCGCTGGCCTCGATCAGGCTGCTGAGCTTGCCGTAGCCGTAGCTGCGCGAATCGAAGTCCGGCTGCTGCGACATCACCTTCGCGCCGACCGCGCCGAGGTTCGCCCAGCCCTCGTCGTCCTCGCTGGCCTCGACCGCCCAGCGCAGCAGGTCGACCAGCTTGCGGTCGTGCTTCAGCTCGCTCGCGGTCTTCTTCGGCTCGTTGGCGCGCTCGGGCGCCGCGCCGCGCAGGATGTCGGTATGGATGAAGCGGTCGCACGCGGTGACGAACGCGCGCGGCGTCTTGCGTTCGCCGAAGCCGATCACCATCAGGCCCTCCTCGCGGATGCGCGACGCCAGCCGCGTGAAGTCGCTGTCGCTGCTGACCAGGCAGAAGCCGTCGAGCTTCGCGCGGTAGAGCAGGTCCATCGCGTCGATGATGAGCGCGCTGTCGGTCGCGTTCTTGCCGACCGTGTAGCGGAACTGCTGGATCGGCTGGATCGCATGCTCGAGCAGCTGTTCCTTCCACGACTTCAAATTCGGCAGGGTCCAGTCACCATAGATGCGCTTGACGATCGCCACGCCGTAGTTGGCGACCTCGGCGAGCATGCCTTCGAGGGCCGCGGCCGAGATGTTGTCGGCATCGATCAGGACCGCAAAGCGGCGTTGCGTGGCGGAGGGTTCCATGGTCTTTGATCCAAGAAAGGCTATCCGCTCGCTTCCGTGGCCGCCATGTCGGAGTCCGCACGGGCTCTCTTCTCTTCTCTTCTCTTCTCTTCTCTTCTCTTCTGTTCTGTGGGTGTGTGATGTTGCCCCGAAAAAGTGGACACCCAACTCGGTGTCGCGAGGCGCCGGAAGG
>CAYMRG010000117.1:0-11468 GCA_964392555.1 uncultured candidatus Brocadiaceae bacterium | reverse complement strand
GTCGCGACGCGCCGCGACGAAGCGCTGGCGATGGCACTCGGGCGTGCGAGTCCGTGGCTGCGGCTCTGCCCGGCCGCCCCCTTGCCGGCGAGCAGACAGACGGCGACCACGGACGCAGCCGGGAACTACCGCTTCGGCCTGCCGCCGGCCCACATCGGTGCCATCGACGTCGAAGCGACGTGCGCCGAACGCACCGCGCGCCATCGTCTCGTGGATGGCGCGCTCGAACTCGACTTCGACCTGGCGCGCCGGTGACGGCAGCGACGCGCTCGCCGGCGAGCGTGCTCAGTTGCTGCCGAAGATCACGTAGCCTTCGCGCGCGAGCGTATCGACCATGTTCTCGTAGATCGGCGTGGCCTGCGCATCGGTGCCGAACGGATCGACCAGCACCTTGCGGGCGAGCAGGAACGGCGCGCCCGGTGCGTGGCAACCCTGGCAATCGCGCAGTGCCGTCGCGCCGACCAGCACGTTGTGATCGATCGAGAACGGCACGGCCGACTCGACCTTGCTGCCGCGCCACTCCGTCGCCGGATTCGGGTTGGCGGGGTCGGCCACGTGCAGCGAGTAGGTCCGCACGGCGTTCGTCGCGTCGAGGAACCAGAACTTGCCGCCCTTGATGAGCACGTAGTCCTGAGGATCCTCGGCCGCGGCCAGCCCGAGGCCCGGCGGCGTCGCCGTCGGTTCGCTGCGGAACCGCTCGATGTAGAGTCGGACCTCGTCGCGTCGATGGATCTCGACGATGCCGTCACCGTTGTCGTCCGTGGCGCCCGGCAGAGCCTGGCCGCCGGTCACCTTGCGGAGACGCCACAGGGCCACCGGCCGCACGAAGTCGTCGGAGGTGTTGGCGACGCCGTCGGCACCGTGGTACCAGGCGCCCCACCACATGACGTTCAACAGCTTGGCAGGGAACAGGCGCTCGACGCCATCGCTGTCCGCCTTGACGTGGAACGACGGATACCAGCGCGAACGGTCGGCGGCGCTCGGATCACCCGGGTCGGCCGACAGGAAGCGGTTGGTGTCGTAGGAAGTCGAGACACCGGTCGCGGCGTTGTCGACGACGAGCTGCGCCGCATTCGTCTTGTACGGAATGTGGCAGGCCTGGCACGAGAGGTTCTCGAGGTGCCCCGTGCGGTGGAAGTCGGCGCTGGTCGGCAGCGGCGCGCCGTAGGGATTGTTCGCCGCGTGGCACTGCCGGCAGGTCAGCACGTCCTGGTAGTTGCGATCGGCGGCGACGCTGCCTTCGAACGCGTCCCCCTTGGCGATCTGGTGATCGAAGGACGCGGGGTGGCAGACCGTGCACACCTGGGCCTCGGCCGGCGGCACGTCGTTGGCCGGATCGCCATCGTTGCGATGCGAGAAGAAGCGGTAGTGCACGTCCTGGTCCGCGTCGAACCAGACCCGACCGCGCTTCTTCAGGTCCGGCGTCGCGTGGCATCCCCAGCAGGCCGCATCGCGAGGCGCACCGAGGATCTGGCTGCCGAGCAGCGCCACGTGACCGCCCGCGTCGACGGTCAGCTCGCCCTGGTCGACCCCGGCGTGGTAGTCGATGTCGAGCACCGTGCCGACCGGCGGATTGCCCGGCACCGCAGGCGCCGTTTCGAGCTTGCTGAACCACCCCTGGCCCGCGGTCGCGGCAGCCATGTAGGAGTGGACTACGGCGCCACTGCTGTCGACGAGGTTGGCCATGCCGCGCATCGTCGCCGTGCGCCAGACCCAGTTGCCGTTGGTCTGCCCGTTGAGGTCACGGTGCGAGGCGTGGCAGAACAGGCAATCGGGTTCACTGACCCACGTCTTGTCCCAGGCGGCCGGCGGCGTCGGGTGCCCTTGCGGCCGCGCCACGCCCGATCCGGCGACGAACGTGTAGTCGCCGTCGAGCCCGACTTGGGTGACCTCGCGGCCGGCCATTTCGAACCCCCACTGGCCGGTGCGCGGCTCGAAGTAGCGCTGCCCCCAGCGGTCGTATTCGGCAGGGCCGCCTCCGGCATGGCAGATGCCACAGTTGCCGGTCCAGAAGAACGCCGACTTGTCGATCATCGTGGCCGTCGGATTGCTCTTGGCAGCCAACTGGCTGCTATCGGAGGACGGCGGTCACCACTTGCCGAACATGCCAGGGGACAACACGGCGACCTGGGCGTTCCACGGGCGCGTCAGGCGCTCGTCGATGCGGCCCGACTCATCGGTGCGGCCGTGCTGGAAGTGGTAGGCGTTGGCGATCGTGTCGACGTCGTGGCAGCGGCCACACGTCATGCGCGGGCTGTAGGGCGCCCGCGAGTCGACGGGCATGGCTTCGCCGTCGACGTCGCGCAGGGTGACCTGCGGGTGACCGGTCGGCGTCGGCGCCGGAGTCACCTGAACGATGGTCTCGTCCTTCGAACACGCGCTCGCGACGACGATGCCGCCGACGAGGAGCGCGCTGCGGAACGTCCAAGACGTCCTCAGGGCAATCATGGGGCTTACCTCCTCTGCTGGTTGATCGAGCAGTGCACCATGGATCGACCAGGCGGCGAAAACAGGCAGCCAGTGGGAGGAGGTCGACTGCCCACGATCGCGCGATCGGCTACCTCGCGCGCCCCCGCGGGCTACCCACTCCGACCGATGTGCGCCAAGGGCGCCTGGTCACAGGATGTCGAGGATCCCCGACGACTGATCGGTCAACGTCGGCACCGACGCCGCGTAGTTCGCGTCGACCGAGAACGGCGTGTTCCACGGCAGCTCGCCGCGCTCGCAGACACCGCCGAGCGCAGCCGCAGCGAACGCACGCGGCAGGTCGCCGACGTCCTGGTCGCCCAACAACTGCAGCAGCGGCGCGATCGAGCGGCGATCGCCGATGCGACCGAGCGCGGTCGCGCACGCGGCCATCGTCGCGAGGTTGCTCTGGCGGTCCACCATGTGCGCGACGAGCTGTTCCGCGGCCGAACGATCGCCGAGGCAGCCGAGCGCGACCGCGGCCTGCGTCAGCAACGTCGGCCGTCGCAGCGAATGCGACGCGACATCGCGCAGGTCCGGCACGGCGCGCCGTTCGCCGATCAGCGCGAGGCCGATGCAGAGATAGCCGGCCATGGTGTCGTCGTTGGCACCGCTGCGCAGCCGATCCAGCAGCTCGTCGCCGGCGGCGGCGGCGCCGGCCAGACCGCAGGCGACCGCAAGCGCGCCGACCAGGCCGGGCTCCTTTGCCTCGGCGAGCGCGCTCGTCAACGTGGCCACGATCGTCGCGTCACCACCCGGCGTCGCGCCGTGGGGCGATGTCCGGTGACGGTCGTTCCAGGCGAGCACGCCGAGGGCGATCGCGCACCACGGCTTGCGTTGCGCCTTGCTCGCCGTGGCGAATTCGCGCAGCAGCGCGGTCCGATTGGCCGAACCGCCGATCCGGCCGAGTGCGATCAGCGCGAAGTTGCGCGTCATCGCGTCGGGGTGATCACGCGACACGTCCAGCAGCACCCCGCACAGTTCGGCGTCGCGTCGGTCCGCGTCGCCGCCGCGCACCGTCTGGCCGAGCGCCAGCGCGCAGGACTGCAGGGTCGGGTTGCCGCGGCGCAGCGACTGCGTGCGCTGGAGCAGGAGCTTCGCGAAACGCTCCTTCACGGCGGCGCATTCGCCGTCTGCCGCGAGCCGCGCCAGCGCGGTCGGACAGTGCGCCTGCACCCACTCCTCGCCCGCGCCGAGGTCGCGTTCCAGGTGGTCGGACAGCAGCGTCATCGCCTGGGTGCGCAACTGCACGCCGCGGTAGTCGCGCGGCGACGGCGACAACAGGCCGATCGCCGTGACCGCCGCGACCTTGACGTCGCGCGAGACCAGCGCCTTGTCGGCGACGAAGCCGCGCAGCGCCGCGAACGCGCGCTCCTTGACCTCGCTCGTCTCGGCGGCGCGCGCGACCAGACCGATCGCGTAGGCGGCGAACGCGCGCGTACGGTCGTCGACGGCGCCGCCGCGCGCCTTGCGGCCCACGTCGTCGTCGGCCAGCAGGGCGATCAACAGCGGCAGCGACGCCGGATCGCCGTGTGCACCGATGCCGAACGCCAGCGCCGCCGTCTCGCGCACCTCCTGGTCGGCACGCCGCAGGCGCGGCGCGAACAGGTCGTGCAGCCGGAACTCCGGATGGTCACGCCCGACCTTCGCGAGCGCGACCATGCACCCGGTCGCGATGTCGCGCTGGTCGGTGCCTTCGAGGGCGCGGCGCAGAGCCGGCAGCACGTCGCGGATCACCTGCTCATCGGTCGGTTGCAGCGAGTCGATCGCGTCGGTCCGCCGCGAGCCGCCGAGGTAGAAGTCGTCGCTGCCGGTGACGACGCTCGCGCCGTCCGCGCGCGTGCGACCGAGGAACGGGTTCTTGTTGAACTCCCACCAGTGGTTCCAGGTCGCAGCATCGTCCTCGAGCGTCAGGCCGCGGCGCGTCGTCGCGGCGCGCGGCGCGCTGCCGCTGGGCGCGCCCGGACCGCCGGTCGTTGCGCCCCCAGGCCCGCCCGAACCACCTGCCGTCGTTGGTCCCGCAGGCGCCGATGGGCCAGGGGCCGAAGGACCTGCCGGCCCACCGGTGGTCGGACCGGAAGGCCCGGCGGGCCCCGGACGGCGGCCGCCGCCACCGCCAGGCACGGTATCGCCGGGCCCCCCGTACTGGCCGCCGGGGTAGCCGCCGCCGTGCGCGGCCAGCTCGCCCAGGCAGGACACGATCGCGAGGATGCAGACGATCCGCTTCGAACCCAAGGGCTCCTCCTGCGTGCCGACGGGCACGACGACTGGCGACCGGCCTCCTAGTGAGGACGAGCCGCCAGGTTCACGAGAACTTGCGGATTCCTCGGCGCGAGCGCCGAATCGCCGCGGCTCAGGTCGCGGCGTCGCCGCGCAGCAGCACCTGGATCGAGTCGACCTTGCCGAGCGCGATCAGGCTGTCGCCGGCCAGGATCTGGTCGCCCGGTCCCGGCGGAACCAGCAGGTCGCCGCTGGCCCGGCGGATGCCGACGACCATGACGCCGCGTTCGCGCAGGCCGGACTGGCCGAGCGTGCGGCCGACGTAGGGCGCGCCCTGCGCGACCTGCACCTCGGCGAGGTCCAGCGACTTGCCGGGCGCGGTGACGACCTCGAAGAAGTCCTCGACGCGCGGGTTCGCCATCAGCTGCGCCATCTTCGCGGCACCGGTGGCATAGAGGCTGATGACGCGGTCGGCGCCGGCGCGCTTCAGCTTCTCGCCGTCCTTCTCGGTGGTCGCGCGCGACAGGATCTGCAGATCCTTGCGCAAGAGCCGCGCCGACATCACGACGTAGAGGTTCGCGGCGTCGCTCGGCAGCGTGCAGGCGATCGCGCGGGCGCGCGGGATGCCGGCGTCGCTCAACACCGCATCGTCGGTCGCGTCGCCGACCAGGCACGGCCAGCCCTTCTCCTTGCAGATCACGGCCATGCCCGGATCGACGTCGACGACGACGAACGGCAGGTGGCGACCGGCGAGGTTCTCGCACAGGCTGCGACCGAAGCGGCCGAAGCCGCAGACGATGAAGTGGTTCTGCATCTTCTTCACCACGCTGACGACCTTGCCGCGGCCGAACCAGCTGCTGAGCTGCGCCTTGACCATCACCTCGCCCATCGCGACGGCACTGTGCGTGAACACGCCGAGGCCGACGATCAGGTAGCAGATCGTGAAGGCGCGGCCCGCCGTACTCAGCGGGTGGACCTCGCCGAAGCCGACCGTCGTCAGCGTGATGACGGCCATGTAGAGCGAGTCGAACAGGCTCCAGCCTTCGCAGAAATGGAAGCCCAGCATGCCGAGCAACGTCAGGGAGCCCAGCACGATCAGGATCCGCAGGAACTGGCGCATGGCGACGGCACGCAGAGTAGACGCAGCGCGGGCTTCGTTGGCCAGCACGAACGGTGCGGCGACGTCGGCGCTATCCTCGCCCTTCGGCCACCCACCGATGACCACGCCGCTCCTCGCCGAGACCCACGTCGTGCTCGTCCGCCCACGCTGGGCGGCGAACCTCGGCAGCGTCGCACGCGCGCTCGCGAACTTCGGCATCGCGCGGCTGTCCTTGGTGGATTCGCGGATCGGCTCGTGGGTCGATGCCTGGAAGATGGCGGTACAGGCCGAGGACGTGCTGCGCGGCGCGCGCCAGACCGCCGCGCTCGACGAAGCGCTCGCCGACGCCCGCTGGGTCGTCGGCACGAGCAACGAGCCGCCGCCCGGTGCGCGCGTGCTGACGCCGCGCGAGGTCGCCGAGGGTGCACGCGAACACGGCGCCCCGACGCTGGTGTTCGGCGGCGAGATCAACGGCCTCGAGCCCAAGGAGCTGCTGCGCTGCCACGCCGTCGCCAGGATCCCGACCGCGCCCGCGCAGACCTCGCTGAACCTCGCGCAGGCGGTGTGCGTGTTCGCCGCCGAGCTGTTCGCGGCGAACGGCGATCCCACCCCCGCGCCCGCGCCGCCGCGCGCGACCGCGGCGCTGATGGCCCGCCTCGAGGACCACCTGCGCCACCTGCTCGAGACGTCGGCGTGGGCCGACGCCAGCCGCAAGAAGCACGCGATCGCCGAGCTGATGCAGCCGCTCTGGCGCGCGCAGCTCACCGAAGCCGAGGTGCACGCGTGGCTGACCGCGCTCGGCAAGGCCGCGCAGCGCGAACACTGACCAGAATCATGGCCACCTGCTTCTCCCACCCCGCCGTGCCGCTGGCGATCGCCTGCTGGTTTCCCGCCCTGCGCCGGCCATCGCTGCTGATCACGGCGTCGCTGCTGGCGTCGGCGCCGGACCTCGACGCGCTCGGCTACTTCGCCGGCGTGCCCTACGAGGCCTGGTGCGGCCATCGCGGCTGCACGCATTCGCTGGCCTTCGCCGCGGCGGTCGCTTTCCTGCTGACGCCGTGGCTCGCCCGGCGCACCGGCGCGAGCCGCGGCGCGGTGTTCCTGTTCCTCTGGGCGGCCTGGGCATCCCACGGCCTCGTCGACATGGCGACCAACGGCGGCCTCGGCATCGCGCTGCTGTGGCCGTTCGCGCCGGATCGGCTGTTCTGGCCCTGGCAGCCGATCGAGGTCGCGCCGCTCGGCATCCGCGCCTTCTTCTCGAAGTGGGGCCTCGAGGTGCTCGCCAGCGAAGCGCTGTGGCTGTGGCTGCCGGCGATCGTGGTCGGCGCGCTCGGGCTCTGGACCACGCGCACCACCCGGCCCGCCGCGCTGTGAGGCCAGCCGGCGGCCGGCCATTCCGACCGGCACGAGGTCGCGGCCGCCGCGTCACGCCGGAGCGGGCCCGGCGATGATCCGCTCGACGGCTCGCGCGAGCTCGGCGTCCGCCAGCAGCAGCAGCGCATCTTCGGCAGCGATCGCGGTATCGCCGCCTGGCACCACGAACTCTCCGGCGCGGGCGATCGTCACCACCAGCGCACCGCGCGGCAGCCCGAGGCTCGCCAGGGTCCGCCCGACGATCGGTGACGACGCCGGCACGTGCAGCTCGACGACCCCGGTGTGGCCAGCCGTCGGCTCGCGTGCACCGCGCCGGGCGTCGATGACGGCCGCCTCGCTCTCGATCACGCTGTCGCCGAAGGACCTCAGCATCAACCGCGCCATCGCGAAGGCGAGCTCGTGTTCGCCGTGCACGCAGCGGGTGCGCGGGAAACGGAGCAGGATGTCGCGCTGCTCGTCGAAGTGCACACGGCAAAGCGATTCGATGGCCGGATTGACGCGCTGGGCGTGTTCGACCGCGGTCCGGGCCGCCGTCGGGTCCGGCGTGGTGACCAGCAGCAGCCTGGCGGTGGCGATCTGCGCCTCGTCCAGGACCGCCGGCGAACCACCGTGACCGATGACGGCGAGATCACCGCGACGTCGCAGCGCCTCGACGGTGAGCCGATCCTGCTCGATGACGACGAACGGCCTGCCGCGCGCGCGCAGCATTGCCGCCAGCACCGCACCGACCCGGCCGTGGCCCAGCAGCACGACATGGTCCCGCAGGTTCTGCAGACGCACCGCAGGGTCGCTGCCGTTCGGACTTGCGGCCGCCGGGACGGCGAAATCGACGAGCAGCGGTTCGATCGGCGACGCGAACGGGCGCCGCAGCGCCTCGCCGACCGCCGCCTCGTCTTCGGGGCGCGCGAGCACGGTGACCCGGTCCCAGCCGAGCAGCCGCGTGTTGCCGGTCGCCGGCACCACCTCGTTACCACGCGTGATCAGGGTGATCACCGCGCGCGGCGGCAGGATCAGGTCGCGGATGCGTGGGCCGGCGCAGCCCTCGGGATCCGGCAGGTCGACGACGACCAGATCCAGTTCGCTGTGCGCCATCGTCACCAGTTCGAGCGAGTAGCGGGGCCGCGGCCGTGACGGCGACGACAGCCCCAGACGCGCGGCGAACCAGCCGAGCGTCGAGCCCTGAATCGAGACCGACAGCAGCACGGCGAAGAACACCAGGTTGAAGATGTCCTGGCCGATCGGCATCCCCGCCGCCACCGGGTAGGTCGCCAGCACGATCGGCACCGCGCCACGCAGCCCCGCCCAGCTCAGGAAGTGGCGCTCGCGGAGGCCGATCCGCATGCCGACGGTGCCGAGCCACACCGCCAGCGGCCGCGCGACGAACGCCAGCACCACGAACAGGATCACGCCATCGAGCCAGACGGCGGCCCACTGCCGTGGGAAGACCAGCACGCCGAGCAGCACGAACACGCCGATGTTGGCGATGGTCGCCAGCGCCGCCGAGAAGTTGCTGATGCCCTGCCGATAGACGAACCGGCGGTTGCCCATCACGAAGCCGGCGGTGAACACCGCCAGCATGCCGCTGCCGTGCGCGGCCTCGGTGGCGCCGAAGCTGAGGAGCACGATGCTGAGCAGCAGCACGTAGTAGTAGCCGCGGTCCTGTGGGTTCAGACGGTCGAAGATCGCCACCGCCCCTTGCGCGATCACCCAGCCACAGGCCGGGCCGGCGACGAACTTCCAGGCGAGCAGCGGCACGACCAGCCAGCCGCGACTCGCCCCCGACGCGAGGGCTTCGACCACGACCAGCGTCAACAGGATCGCCATCGGATCGTTGGCCGCGCTCTCGATCGCGAGCGTCGACGCGACGCGCTTCGGCAGCGACTGTCGGCGCAGGATCGAGAACGTCGCCGCAGCGTCGGTCGACGAGATGATCACCGACAGCATCAGCGCCTTGTCGACCGACCAGCCGAAGAGGCCGTGCAAGCAGCCGAACGTCGCGGCGGCGGTCAGCACGACGCCCCACGTCGCGAGGCCGCACGCCGGCAGGGCGACCGCCCGCAGATCGGCGCGTTTGGTTGCGAGACCGCCCTGGAACAAGATGAAGCACAGGGCGACGTTCGCGACGTCGTTCGTCAGTTCGAAATCGGCGAAGTGCCAGATGTTGAGGACGTCGCTGCCGATCAGGATGCCGAGTCCGAGGGCGACGAGGATCACCGGCACGCTGAAGCGATCGAGCCAGACGGCGGCGAGCACCACCGCCAGCAGCAGCAGCGGCACGATGATGTAGACGATGGTCACGGGTACGAAGCCGAGCTCGGCAGTTCTGCACAGCGTCGGCGTTGCGCCAACCCATCGTCAACGCCGGATCCGTCCACCGGCACCCTGCGTGAGCCGCGTCAGCGACCGAGCGCCGCGAGCACCTTCGCCTTGACCTCGGCGGCGGCGCATTCGCTCTTCTGCATGCCCTTGCGGATCAGGAACTCGACCTGACCCTCGGCGGCCTTGCGGCCGACGAACACCTGCACGGGGAAGCCGAGCAGCTCGAGGTCCTTGAACTTCGCGCCGGGCGACAGCGCGCGGTCGTCGAGACAGACGTCGACGCCGGCGGCCTTCAGCTCGGCGACGAGCCGGTCGGCGAGCGCGTTCTGCTCGTCACGCTTGGCATCGAGCATCGCGACGACGCACTCGAAGGGCGCGATCGCCGGCGGCCAGACGATGCCCTTCTCGTCGTGGTTCTGCTCGACGGCCGACGCCGGCGTGCGCGAGACGCCGATGCCGTAGCAGCCCATCACGAACGGCGTCGGCTTGCCGCCCTGGTCCATGAACGTGGCGCCCATCGCCTTCGAGTACTTGATGCCGAGCTTGAAGATGTGGCCGACCTCGATGCCGCGCGCCTGCTCGAGCGGCTTGCCGCTGATCGGGCAGCCTTCGCCGGCGCGCGCGGTCCGCAGCTCCTTCCACGACGGCATGCGGCAGTCGCGACCGAGGTTGACGTCGAGGCAGTGGTAGCCGGTCTCGTTGCAGCCGCACAGCAGGTTGGTGACGCCCTGCAGCGATTCGTCGGCGAGCAGCGGCACGTCTTCGGCCAGCCCCACCGGCCCGGCGAAGCCGACGTCGGCGCCGGTCGCCTGCTTGATCTCCTCGTCGGTCGCGAGGCGCACCGCCAGCGCGTCGAGCGCGTTGACGAGCTTGACCTCGTTGATCTCGAGGTCGCCGCGCATCATCACGGCGACGACCTTCGCCTTGTTCTTCCACGTGACGTGGTAGAGCACGGTCTTGGCCATGCGGCCGGCGACCCAGCCGGGGAAGAACGCTTCGAGCTGCGCGACGGTCTTGACGTCCGGCGTGCTGTGCTTCGTCATCGGCCGCGGCTCGCCACCGGCCGGCGCGGGCGGCAGCTTGCTGGTCGCCTTCTCGACGTTCGCGGCGTAGCCGCTCTCGCGGCAGAACAGGATCGCGTCCTCGCCCGAATCGGCGATGACCATGAACTCCTCGCTGCCGGCACCGCCGATCGCGCCCGAATCGGCCTGCACGACCGTGTAGGCGAGGCCGCAGCGTTCGAAGATGCGGCAGTAGGCGTTGCGCATCTTCTGGTAGGCGACGTCGAGGCCGGCCTGGTCGGCGTCGAACGAATACGCGTCCATCATCACGAACTCGCGGCCGCGCATCAGGCCGAAGCGCGGGCGGATCTCGTCGCGGAACTTGTCCTGGATCTGGTAGCAGTTGACCGGCAGCTGCTTGTAGGAGTTGACCTGCGCGTCGACGAACGCGGTCATCACCTCTTCGTGCGTCGGGCCGAGGCACATGTCGCTGCCCTTGCGATCCTTCAGCGTGAACATGATCCCGTCGTTCACGTAGCGGTCCCAGCGCCCGCTCGACACCCACAGCTCCTTCGGCTGGATGATCGGCAGCATGACCTCGTTGGCGCCTTCGCGATCGAGCTCCTCGCGGACGATCTGCGCGAACTTGCGCACGACGCGCCACATCAGCGGCGCGAACGTGTAGACGCCGGCGGCGATCTTGACGATGTAACCGCCGCGCGCGAGCAGCTTGTGGCTCGGGATCTCCGCGTCGGCGGGGTCGTCGCGCAGGGTCGAGATCAGGATCTGGCTGAGACGCATAGGGGCGAGCAGGTTAGTGGGCTGCCCGGCAAGTCTCTAGACGCAACCGTGCGCACGGCCGCGGCAGCAGCCCTGCTCTCGACTCCCGAACCGGGCGCGACCGCACCGTTCGCGCTGCCGGGCGGGCTTCGGCCTGATCTACTACTCCCGCGTTTCCTCGCGTGGCGAGCGGATTCGCCTTCGGCGAG
>CAYMRG010000116.1:0-11477 GCA_964392555.1 uncultured candidatus Brocadiaceae bacterium | reverse complement strand
GCCGTTGGCGAGCGGGAGTAGTAGTCACCCCTGGAGACGGCAGCGCGCCTGCGGCGCCTTCGGTGCAGCAACCACCGCCGCGCGGCGAACGTGCTGAGTAGAGCGCTGGCAACGAGCACCAGTCGGGTGTCTGGCCAGTAGAGCCATGTCCACGGCGGATCGGGTGGCTGTCGCTCTTGGGGCCACCAGAGATCGGCGGCGTCGCCTGTTCCGCCCAGAGCATGGTCGCTGCCGAGGTCGATGAGCACGAACTGCTCACTCTCCGGGCGGTAGAGGAAGCGCTCGCGCGGGAGACTCGCCGGAAAGTCGACGTCCAGTGCGGTCGGCAGCGATCCGGTGCGTCGTTGCGCGTCGACGATGTAATTCGCAACCCAATTCACGTCGGACCGGGCGCGCCACAAACTGGCATGTTCGAAGGTCATCCCGGACGAC
The DNA here is from genome assembly GCA_964392555.1 of uncultured candidatus Brocadiaceae bacterium. Lineage (GTDB taxonomy): Bacteria > Planctomycetota > UBA1135 > UBA1135 > UBA2386 > CAYMRG01. Next base: position 11,045 of record CAYMRG010000116.1, on the reverse strand, counting down.
GCCGCGAGCAGCAGCAGGAGCAGCACGGCCCCGGCAGCGGTCGTGAACACGAGCAGCGCCGCAACCAGCCTGTGTTGTCCGACCGCAGGCCCATGCGGTGGTTCCACCGCAGGGCCGCGGCCACCGCTGCGCCACAGCAGGCCGGCGATCGCCGCACCGGTGGCATACATCGCGACGTCGATCGGATCGCCGACGGTCAATGGGAAGTACATCGAGAGGCGCGTGCTGGGCACCAGCCACTCGAAGATCGCCGACCACAGCACGACCATCTCCAGCAACTCGAGCACCGTCGGCGGCGCGTCGTGGCGGCGCAGATCGAGCACGCGCAGCACCCACAACAACGGGGGCAACCAGAACGGTACGCACACCAGGTCGTTGAGCCAGCAGTGCCAGAAATCGTTCGGGTCGCCGGTGAACGGCCGGACCGCAAAACGATTGACGAAGTGCAGCGCGACCGCCGCGAGGAACACCGGATCGCGAAGATAGCGGAACCTGCGTCGATCGGCTGCGGGCGGCGTCATGCGCGTGCGATGACATCATCGCGCTTGGGGAGTAGGAGAAACAAGCTGCAGTCCCGGACCACCCGAAGCCCACCCGCGCCAGCTTGCCGCCCGCTCTCCACCCCCTCCGGCCGCGCAAGGATCGCGACGGCGCGATGAAGGAATGGGTCCAGCGCTACGCCGCGCGCATCGAGCACCACGCGCGGAATGCGCCGTTGAACTGGTTCAACTTCTTCGACTTCTGGGCGAAGCCGGGTGCGTGAACCGCGGGCGGCGCGGCGTCAGGACCGGAGCGGCGGGCCGCAGGCGCGCGGCGAGGTCAGAACACGCCGATCGTCGCCGCGATCGCGTTGCTGCCGGTGATCCACCTCACCGCTTCGCCGGCCGCCCCTGCGTCGCCGTCTTCGCGAGGAACGCGCGGATGTCCGCGTTGGCCTCCGCGAGGTTCTCCTTGCGCAGGTACATCATGTGCCCGCTGCGATACCCCTTCCACGTCATGCGATCCTGGAAGCGCCCGGCGGGGTCGAGGTTCCACAGCGTGTATTTCGCGTCGAACCACGGCGTGCCGCCGTCGTAGTAGCCGGACTGCACGAATACGTGCAGGTAGGGGTTCTCGGCCATCGCCGAACGCAGCGATTCACCGGTGCGCTCGCCCTGGTTGTTCCACGGGTGCACCGGGCCGAACAGCCAATACGTGAGGTCGGTCTTGTAGCCGAGCACCTCGCGCAGGTAGTGGTTGATGGCGGGCGCGAACGCGTGGTTCCACGACGACAGCGCGGGGTCGTAGTCGGGGCTCTGGCCGGCATCCTCGCGATCGAGACCGCGATAGCGCGAGTCGAGGCGACCGATCGTCATGCCGCGCTCGCGCAGCAGCTCCTTCCAGAAGAACTGCGTCGGCACCGCGAAGTGGAACTCGTCGACGACCGACGGCTTCAGGCCCGAATAGCGCGCATAGCGGGCCACCAGCTCGCGGCGCGCGTCGGCCGACAGTGCGCCGCCGCGCGCCATCGCCGGCAGCAGCTCGTCGAGCGTGAACTTCTCGACCTCGGGCAGCAGCGCGTCGAGATCACGCGCCTGCAGGTCGTCGGCGAGCGCATGGTGGAACCACGCCGTCGACGTGTAGTACGGCAGCACCAGCGCGCTGCCGACGGCACCTTCGCGCTTGATGCCGAGGCCGATCGGCGAGACCAGGATCACGCCGTTGAGGAACATCCACTGCGACCCCTGCAGCTCGGCGGCGAGGCCGGCGACGCGCGTCGTGCCGTAGCTCTCGCCGATCAGGTACTTCGGCGAGGTCCAGCGCGCGTGGCGCGTGACGAAGGTGCCGATCCAGCGTGCCAGGTAGGCGATGTCCTCGTTGACGCCGAAGAACTGCTCGCGGCGCGCATCACCGAGGATGCGCGAGAAGCCCGTATTGACCGGATCGGCGTAGACGATGTCGGCGACGTCGAGGATCGATTCGCCGTTCTCCTGGATGCCGTAGGGCTGCACCGGATAGCCCTCGTCGTCGATGCGCAGGAGCCGCGGGCCGGTGTAGGCGAGGTGCATCCACAGCGAGCCGGAGCCCGGCCCGCCGTTGAACGACACCACCAGCGGCCGCGTCGCCTTGTCGGTGACGTCGCTGCGTTCGTAGTAGGTGAAGAACAGCGACGCGATCGGCTTGTTGGCCTCGTCCCAGACCGGCTGCGTGCCGAACGTCACGTGGTAGGGCACGGTGACGCCGTGGATCGTCACGGTGTCGTCCTTGGTGGTGGTCGCGTCGGCGACGATCTCGATCGGCTTCGGCGCGTTGTCGGGGGCTTGGGCGAGGAGCGCCGGAACGAGCGCGAACGGCAGGCAGCGGGAGAGGTGCATCGGGGTGGGCAGTGTAGCGGAGGATCCCGCCGGTGCCGCCGCTACCATGCAAACGCGCCCATGAGCCTCAAGCGACGCCCCGACCACGCGATCACCCACGACGTCCCGATCGGGCTCCACCACTGCGACCCGCTCGGCGTCGCCTGGCACGGCCGCTACTTCGAATGGCTCGAGATGGCGCGGACGCGCTTGTTCGCCAGCCGCGACCTCGACGTGCCGCAGATCCGCGAGCTCGGCTACAAGATGTACATCGTCGACGCGCATTGTCGCTACATGGCGCCGCTGGTCTACGGCGACACGGCGCGCATCACGGCGTGGTATTCGGCGACGACGCCGCTGATCCGCGTGGCCTACGACATCCACCACGGCACGACCGGCCGCTGGTGTGCACGCGCGACGACCGTGCTCGCGACCACGGCGCCCGACGGGTCGCTGCTCGCCGAGACGCCGAGCATCCTGGCGGAGCGACTGCCATGACGGGCGAAGGAGTCGAACTGGCGAAGCCGCCGCGCGCCGTGCCGCTGGCGCTGCAGGTCCGCGTCGCGTTCGACGACGCCCTGGCGCTGGCCGGCTGGATCGTGTTCGGCATCGGAGTCGTCGTCGCGACCGTGATCCTGCACTTCGCCGAGCCGCTGCGCGATCCGTTCGCCGGCGAGATCGGCACGAGCGAAGGCAAGGTCGTCACCGTCGACCGGACCAACACGCGCGTGAACAACCGCAGCGTCCTGGCCGTGCACTTCGCCTACCGCGCCGAGGGCCGCGACCTGCGCGGCGTCGGCTACACGACCGACGCGCCGCCGGAGCCCGGTGAGAGCGTGGCGGTCGACTACGTGCCCGGCGACCCGGCGACGGCGCGCATCGACGGCATGCGCACGGCCGTGCTGCCGCGGCCCGTGTGGTTCGTCGCGCTCGTGCCGGCGATCGGCGCCGCGCTGCTGCTGTTCGGCGTCGTGCGCGGCCTGCGCCGCGTGCGGCTGCTGCGGGACGGCGTCGCCGTGGCCGGCCGCCTCGTCGCGACGCGCGCGACCAACGTCCGCATCAACAACCGCCCCGTGATGGAGCTGACGTTCCGCTTCGTCGACGACGCCGGCCAGGAACGCACCGGCACGCTGCGCACGCACCGCGTCGAGCGCGTCAGCGACGACGAGGAAGAACTGCTGCTGCACGATCCGGCCAGCGGACGCATCGTGCCGTGGGATGCGCTGCCGCGCGTCGAGGTCGATCGCGATGGGCACTTGCTGCCGCCGGGGCTGCGAGGGCTGCTGCCGGTGCTGTTGCCGGCGACGGGGATCGCGCTCGTGTGGACGGTGCTGCGCGCGCTGCTGCCGGCCTGACCGGGTGCGATCCGGCCCGCGGCCGATGCCCGTGGCAGCTCACGCCTCGAGGTGCGAGCGCAGCATCCACGCCGTCTTCTCGTGGGCGCGCAGCAGACCCGTCAGGAAGTCGGCGGTGCCGACGTCTTCGTGCTGCTCGTCGCACGCCGCGATGTCCTCACGCAGCTGGCGGATCGCCGCCTCGTGGTCGGCGAGCAGCAGGTTGAGGGCCTGCTGCCCGGTCACCAGCCGGCCGTCGGCCTCGGTCAGACGGGCCATGGCCAGCAGTTCCCGCATCGACGCGGGCGAGACCTGGTCGAGGATGCGCATGCGTTCGGCGGTCTGGTCGATCGCCTCCGCGAGTTGCTCGTACTGCGCTTCGAACAGCTTGTGCAGCGGATCGAATCGACCGCCGACCAGGTTCCAGTGGCACATGCGCGTCTTCTGGTAGAGGACGTGCTGGTCGGCGAGCAGCTTGCCCAGCAGCTCGGCGACCTTGCCGCGCTGGTCCTTGTCGAGGCCGATGCGGGTCACGACGCCGTTCTTGCCGACCGTCGCGTTGGCGCGGCGGGGCGAACGAGGGGCGCGGAGGCGGGAACGGGAACGAGAGGTGGTCTTGGCGGTCATGTCCGCTCTATCGCAAGGACCTTGCCAAGCGCCTCGGACCCGGCTCCCGGCTCCCCTGATCGCCGCCCCATCCCGGGCTGAGTCCGTCCCACACCGGCGCGAACCGCCCCGCCGCCGCGACCTTTCTACAAAGGCAAGCTCGCCGGGCCCCCGACAGCGTCGCCGGCGCCGATTCCCCGGGGCGAAGCGGCGTCGGACGCGCTGGCACAGCGGTTGCTCCCAGGCTGACCGCGGCATCGCCGCACCTCCCACCCACCATCCTCCCCTCCCTAGGAGTCGAACCATGTTGTCCTGGTCCCTCACGTTCCTGCTGTTCGCATTGATCGCGGCGTTCTTCGGTTTCGGCGGCATCGCCGGCACCGCCGCCTGGGTCGCCCAAATCCTGTTCGTGCTGTTCCTCGTGCTGTTCGTCGTGTCGCTCGTGACCGGGCGCCGCGTCGCGGCCTGAGGTTGCAACGACCACCGCCTCAAGCACTCCTTCGCGACTCGCCGACCATGGCCCCCGACATCAAGGTCCAGACCCAACCGGTCGCGGGCCAAAGCGCGGCTCGCGGGCCGCTCGCCGTCCTCGCCTGCCTGGCCGTTCTGTGGACGGCGTACTTCGCGAAGCCGATCCTCGCGCCGATGGCCATCGCGGTCCTGCTCAAGTTCCTCTTGAGCCCGCTGATGCGCAGCCTGAAGCAACGCTTCGGCGTCCCGCTGGGATTGTCCGCGGCGTTGCTGGTCGGCGGCTCGGTCGGCGGCCTCGCCCTGATGGTCGTCACCCTGACGCCGGCGGCGCTGCACTGGACCGAGGAGATGCCGACGCGGTTCCACCGCCTCGAAGACCGGTTGCTGGCGATCGCCGAGCCGGTCGCTGCGATCAACGCCGCGACCGAGCAGGTCGCGGAGAAGGTCGAACAGCTGACCGATGCGGCCAAGGCCGGCAATCCGGCGAAGGACGAGCCACCGGTCGTGCGCATCGAGGCCCCGAGCTGGAGCTCGGTGGCGCTGACCGAGGTGCAGCACCTCGCGGTCGACTTCTTCGTCATCGTCGTGATGCTCTATCTGCTGCTGCTGACGGACGGCCTCGTGCTGACCAAGCTGCAGAACGCCGCGACCCCCGGGACGCTGCGCATGGCGAGCGCCCTGCGCACGATCGAAGACCGCATCGGCATCTACCTGATGTCGCTGCTGGTCGTCCATGGCACCCTGGGCCTGGTCGTCGGGCTCGTCGCCTGGGCGATCGGGATGCCCAACCCGCTGCTGTGGGGCTTGGTCGCAGGCCTCGGCAACGCCGTGCCGTTCGTCGGTCCGGCGCTGGTGACGAGCCTGCTGGCGATCGTCTCGCTGACGACCTTCGACGACGTGGCGCCGGCGCTGGTCGCCCCGGGCGTCTACCTGATCCTGCACCTGTTCGAGAACAACCTCATCACGCCGTGCCTGCTCGGCCGGTGGCTGTCGCTGAGCCCGGTCGCGATCTTCGTCGCGCTGATGACCATGGGCTTCCTGTGGGGCATCCCCGGTCTGCTGCTCGCGGTGCCGCTGCTGGTCGTCCTCAAGATCACCTCCGAACACCTGCCCTGGCTGCGCCCGCTGCAGATCGCACTGGACGGCAGCCACCCGTCCCCCGCCGCCGCGCCCGGCGCTACCGCGCTGGCCATCTGACACCGACATCCCCCGACACGCACCCGAGAACGCCATGAACACCTTCCCCCTGCAGCAGCGCCACCTCGCCCACCTACGGCAGCACCTTGCGCTGCTGGTCGCGCGCATCGAACAGAACTGCGGCGGCACCACCGAACCGCAGCAGCGTCGCGAACTCGAACGGACCTGCACGTTCGCCCACGACCTGCTCGACAAGATCAGCCTGGCCGAGCAGGCGGTGTCCGGGCACGGCGACCTCGAGGAGGTCCTGAACAAGCTCGACGAGCGCTACCGGCAAGGGCAGGAACGCATCGAAGCGCTGCACGACCGCCTCGAGGCGATCGAGACGCCGAAGAAGCCCGACCCGCACGAACACCCCCCCAGCTCGGGTTCGACGATCGGCGACGCCGTGCGCGACTCCTTCCTCAACATGGGCGGCGGTTCGACCACCGACCGCTGAGCCCCCGCACCTTCCACCTGCCCCAAACCCACGAACCCAACCAATCGGAGACGGAAACCATGGTCAATGCCGGAAAAGCCATCATCGCGGGTCTCGGCGCGCGCGCCCTGACCGGAAGCCTCGTCGGCTTCGTCCTCGTCTTCCTGCTGATCTACTGGCTGCTCGGCGGCACGCGGTAGTCCCGTAGCCACCACGGCGGAGGTCCCCATGAACGCCACCACCACCATCCCGACCACCCATCGGATCCTCGTCGCGCACCGCGACGACGACCGGCGCGGCGATCTGCAGGCGATGATCGAATCGATCGGCCACGTCGTGGTCGGCGCCGCCGGCACGACCCGCGAGGTCGTGTCGCTGGCGAACGAAGCGAACGCCGAGGTCATCGTCTCGTCGCTGCGGCTGGCCGACGGTGACGGCATCGCCGCCCTGCTGCAGGTGGCGCGCGACCAACCCTTGCCGAGCGTGATCGTCACGCATCGGTCGGACCTCGAGCACGTCCAGCACGCGCTCGAGGACCACGTCATGGCCTACCTCGTCGAGCCGATCACGGCCGAGGACCTGCGACCGACGATCGCGCTGGTCATGAACCGCTTCAGCCAGTTCCAGGACCTGCAGAAAGAGGTCGAGGATCTGAAGACCGCGCTCGCGGCCCGCAAGACGATCGAGCGCGCCAAGGGTGCGCTGATGAAGCAACACGGGCTCGACGAGGACGCCGCCTACCGGATGTTGCAGAAGCTGGCGAGCGCGCAGCGGCGCAAGCTGGCCGAATTCGCCCGCGCCCTGCTCGGTGACGCGGATTGATCCACGCGGGTTGACGACCTCGGTGAAAGTCCGTAGCGTTGCCGGGCCGAAGTGCTAGTTCGAGCTGACCCATGACGGCTCAGCTGCGGAGCGCATCACCAAGAGGTCATGCCATGACGCAGTTGTTGCCGAGTGAGGTCCCTGTCCCGAACGGAGCGTCCGTGGAGTTCCTCCGTCGCTCCACCCAGGCGGCGCACGAGCGGCTCGAAGCGGGGCTGGCGATCGCCGGCCCCCGACCGAGCGACGACGACGTGCTCGCCTACTTCGCGGCGCTCTACGGCTGGCTGGCGCCGGTCGAACGCGCGCTGTGGTCGGCGGCGTGGCCGGGCGCGATGGCGGCCGCGATGCGCGCGGCGAAGCTCGGCTGGCTCGCCGACGACCTGCGCGCGGCCGGCGTCGACACCGAGGTCTTGCCGCGCTGCGGCGAACCACAGCCGGTCGCCAGCGTCGCGGCCCGCTACGGGCTGGCCTACGTCGTCGAAGGCTCGACGCTCGGTGGCCGAGTCCTGGCGAGGCAGCTGGCGGCCGCCGGCAGCCGCTACGCGACTTCGCGGTTCCTGGCCGGCTACGGCGACGAGACGGGCGCCGCATGGCGCACGTTCCGCGACCTGCTCGAACTCGACGTCCACACCGCGGCCGATCTCGCCGACGCCGCGGGCGCAGCGGTCCAGGCCTTCGCCACTCTGCAACGGTGGCTGAGCCGCCAGGACGTGTTCCGCGCATGAGCAATCCCGTCACCCTGCAAGACTGCGCCGACGAACCGATCCACCTGCCCGGCTCGATCCAGCCGCATGGCGTGCTGCTGGTGTTCGACCACCTGCCACGCCTGGTCGCGCGCAGCGCCAACGCGGTGCGCGAACTCACCGGCCTCGGCGTTCCCGATCTCGGCGGGGTCCCCGGCCCCGACGCACTCGGCGGCATCATCGGCCCGGCCGCGGCGCGGCTGTTCCACGAACCGGACCAGCAGAACGAAGCGATCGAGCTGCGGCAGGCCGGCAGCGTGTTCGACGTCGTCATGCACGTCAGCGACGGGCTGCTGCTGGTCGAACTGGAGCGCCGCGATCCCGAGCCGATGGCGCCGGGCCCGTTCGGCCATCTGGTGCACGGCGTCAGCGCGCGATTGCAGCAACAGACCGAGCTGGTGCCGCTGCTCGACACCGCCGCCCGCGCCTTGCGCGATCTAACGAAGTTCGACCGCGTGATGGCCTACCGCTTCCTGCCCGACGGCGCCGGCGAGGTGGTCGCCGAGGCGCGGCGCGCCGATCTCGAACCGTTCCTCGGGCTGCGGTATCCGGCCAGCGACATCCCGGCCCAGGCGCGCCGGCTCTACGCGCTGCATCGCATCCGCGCGATCCCGGACATCCACTACGCCGCGGTGCAGCTCGAACCGTCCGCGCTCAACCCGCGCACGCGGCGGCCGATCGACATGAGCCACTGCATGCTGCGCAGCGTCTCGCCGATCCACGTCGAGTACCTGCGCAACATGGGCGTCGGCGCGTCGATGAGCATCTCGCTGATGGTCGGCGGCAGGCTCTGGGGCCTGATCGCCTGCCACCACATGGGCCCGCACCGGCCGTCGTACAACGTCCGCATGGCCTGCCTCGTGCTCGCCGAGACGCTGTCGCTGCTGGTCGCCCAGGCCGACGAACTGGCCCGCTGCAAGGTGGTGCAGCGCTCCGACCAGGCGCGCAGCCTCATCGTCGCGCGCGCGCGCCAGGCCGACGATCTGGTCAAGGGCGTCCTCGACGGCTCGCCCAACCTGCTCGACGTCGTCGCGGCGGACGGCGCGGCCGTCGTTCTCGGCGGGCGGATCGCGACGATCGGCGACGTGCCGCCGCGCGAACGCATCAAGACGCTGGTCGACTGGCTGGTCGGCCACGCGCCCGAGACCACGCATGCTCTCCAGCACGCCAGCGAGTGGCCGGAGGCCGATCGGCACGGCGAGGAATGGTCCGGCATGCTGGCCGCCGAGTTCTTCCGCGAATCGCAGGGCTACCTGCTGTGGTTCCGCCGCGAGCAGATCCGGCAGGTCCGCTGGGCCGGCGATCCCAACAAGCGATACGGCGTCGGTCCGAACGGCTCCCGGTTGACGCCGCGCGGCTCGTTCGCCGAGTGGAACGAACTGGCGCGCGGCAGCGCCGACCCCTGGCTGGCCGGAGAACGCGACGCCGCCCAGCACCTGCGCGAGGAACTGCAGCGCGTCGCGCTGCAGAAGACCTCCCAGCTCGAACGCGTCCACAGCCTGCTGATCGGCGTGCTCGGTCACGACCTGCGCACGCCGCTGCATGCGATCTCCCTGTCGGCGGCGGTGCTCGCCGAGACCGACGGCGTCGGCAAGACCATCATGCGATCGACGTCGCGCATGAGCGCGCTGATCGATTCGATGCTGGACTACGCCCAGCTCGAGAACCGCGGCGCCCTCGCCGTGAACCGCGAACCGCAGAACCTCCACGCGGTCGTCGCCGGCATCGTCGACGAGGCGATCGCGGCCTTCCCCGGTTGCGTCGTGCAGATGAGCACGCACGGCGACCCGATGGCGAACGTCGACAAGACACGCATCGGCCAGCTGGTCTCCAACCTGCTCAGCAACGCCCGCCACCACGGCGACCCGACCCGGCCGATCACGGTCCGGGTCGAGGGCGACCCGCAGGTCATCCGCCTCGAGGTCGCCAACTACGGCGATCCGATTGCGCCCGACCTGCTCGACCACATCTTCGACGCGTTCCGCTCGCACTCGGCGAAGCGTTCGAGCCACCGCGTCGGCCTCGGCCTGTTCATCTGCCGCGCGATCGCCAATGCCCACGACGGCACGATCGAAGCGCACTGCGACGACGGCATCACGACGTTCCGCGTGCAGCTCAGCCGCCACCCCCGCAAGAGCGAGGCGGCGGCGGAGCGCTGATCCACTCGGCGTGAGCCCGAGCGCGCAGCGGCCGGCGCGGAGCGCCCCGACCTGGTGACGGTGAGGCGACACGGCTACGTTCGTCGCCATCAGCCGATGTCGACCTTCTCCATCCGCGATGCGCGACCAGGCGACGAGCTGCCGGTGGCGCAGGTTCACGTCCGAACCTGGCAGGTGGCCTACCGCGGCCTGCTGCCGGACGCCTACCTCGACGCGCTGCAGCCCGAGGACCGCGCCCGGCGCTACACCTTCGGCGACCGCTCACCGGACGCGCCGCGGACACTGGTCGCGCTCGACGGCCCGGAACTGATCGGCTTCGCCACCGTACGCGTCGACCCGGGCGAGCCCTTCGTCGGCGAGCTGGCCGCACTCTACGTCGAACCAGCACACTGGAACCGCGGCGCCGGCCTGGCCCTGATCGCCGCCGCGCGAGCGCGCCTCGCCGCGTGCCGCTGCCGCGCCGCACGCCTGTGGCTCCTCGACGGCAATCACCGCGGCGAACGCTTCTACCGCCGCGACGGCTGGCAGCCCGACGGGACCCGCCGCAGCGACCGCGTCTGGGACACAGACGTGGTCGAGCTCGGCTTCCGGCGCGCCATCGAGCCAGCCCCCTAGCCGCTCGCAGCGCGGCGAAAGCACACGCCCCGAGCGCGCCGAGGGCGACCCGAAGCACGCCGAGTCAGGGCCTTCGCCCCGCCAAACACACCAGGGAACCCCGAAGCTCGCAGACCAGCGAAACCAACACCCTCCACCCGAGCGCGTCGATTTCGTCGTGCGGCAAGGGGCGACCCGAAGCACGCCGAGTCAGGGCCTTCGCCCCGCCAAACACACCAGGGAACCCCGAAGCTCGCAGACCAGCGAAACCAACACCCTCCACCCGAGCGCGTCGATTTCGTCGTGCGGCAAGGGGCGACCCGAAGCACGCCGAGTCAGGGCCTTCGCCCCGCCAAACACACCAGGGA
>CAYMRG010000115.1:1251-11499 GCA_964392555.1 uncultured candidatus Brocadiaceae bacterium | reverse complement strand
CCGGCGACCGTGGCGAAGCGTTCGGCGAGCGCGCTGCTGACCGCGCAGCACGCCAGCGCCCGCTGGGCCGCCGCGCCGATCGCGCGGGCCACCACCGGATCGGCGGCGACGACGTTGACGTCGCTGCCGCGCGCCGTCAGCGTGAACGGCAGCGACAGCTCGGCGGCGAGCTGTGCCGCGGCGACGCCGTCGGGCCACAGGTAGTGCGCATCCAGCACGATCGGCTCGCTGGCCGCCAGCGCGGCGACGGTCGCCCGCGCGCCGGCGGCGACGGCCCGCGCCTGGCGCCGCAGCGACAGGCCCGGCCAGTGCCGGTAGCGCGGGTGGTGCACGATCGCGCCGCCGCGCTCCTCGCGCGCCGGCACCTGCGCCCACTGCCGGTAGATGCCGCGCCGCAGCGGCCAGACGACGTGCGGCACCGGCGCGACGACCGTCCAGCCGAGCCCGCTGGCCGCGGCGACGCGGCGCATGCGCTCGGCGACGAACAGGCCGTGCGTCGGCATCACCGAGGACGGAAACAGGTTCGTCAGCGTGACGATCCGACTCACGCGCACCACCTCTGCAGGAAGCGCGCGAACACCAGCACCGCCCACAGCATCTCGGCGTGGTCGCCGACGCCGCGCCGGTGGCGCTGCAGCAGCTGCTGCACGGTCGCCGGCTCGAGCCATTCGCCGAGCAGGCTCGCGCCGTGCCGGCGGTCGCCGAGCGCCTGCTCGACCGCGTCGCCGACCGGGCCGCGGCACCAGTCGCGCAGCGGCACCGAGAACCCCTGCTTGCGCCGCACGAGCGCCGCGGGCAGCAGACGCCGCCGCAGCGTGTCGCGCAGGAACGCCTTGGTCTGACCGCCCTCGAAGTGCCACGCCGCGGGAATCCGCGCCGCGTGTTCGAGCAGCACGTGGTCGAGGAACGGTGCCCGCAGCTCCAGCGACACGGCCATCGACGCGCGGTCGGCCTTGACCAGGATGTCGCCGGGCAGCCAGGTGGCGAGGTCGCACGCGACCGCCCTGTGCAGCGGCGCCTGCGCATCGCTGGCCCGGTAGGCGGCCAGCAGCGGCGCGTGCGGATCGCCGGCGGCGCGGTGGTGATCGGCGCGCAGCACCGCGAACACCTCCTCCGGCAGGTGCGCGCTGACCGAGCGCGCGTAGGCGCTGGCCGGGTCCGAACCGAGGTTCTGCAGCGTGCGCTTGGCCCGCAGGCGCCGCGGCAGCCAGTCGGCCTTGGGGTAGATCGCGCCGAGCGCGCGCCAGAGCGGCCGCGGCAGCCAGCGCCGCGTTGCGTGTTCGCGGACGTCGAACAGGTAGCGGCGGTAGCCGCCGAACCCTTCGTCGCCGCCGTCGCCGGACAGCGCGACCGTGACGTGACGCCGCGCCAGCCGGCTGACGTGGTAGGTCGGCACCGCGCTGCTGTCGCTGAACGGCTCGTCGTAGGTGTCGGCGAGCCAGTCGAGCTCGAGCATGTCGGCGGCGTGCAGCACCTCCTCGTTGAGCAAGGCACCGCAGGCCTTGGCCGATTCGCGCGCGGCCGCACGTTCGTCGAAGCGCGCGTCGTCGAAGCCGATCGTGCAGGCGCTGACGCCGCGGCCGAGCGTGCGCGTCATCGAATCGACGACCGCGTAGCTGTCGATGCCACCCGACAGGAACGGCGCCAGCGGCACCTCGCCCATCAGCCGGATCCGGACCGCCTCGTCGAGCGTCGCGAGGATGCGATCCTGGTGGACCGCGCGCGGCGCGTCGTCGGCCGCGAACGACAGGCACCAGTAGCGCTCGCTGCGCACGCGGCCGTCCTTGACGATGCACCAGTGGGCCGGCGGCAGCTTGTGCACCGCGGCGAACACCGTGGCCGGATCGGGCACGTAGCGCAGCGCGAAGAACTGCGCCACCGCGTCGGGCCGCAGCTGCCTGGCGAAGCCGAGCGCGTGCAGCGCCTTCAGCTCGCTGGCGAACGCGAACATGCCGTCGTGCTCGAGCCAGTGCAGCGGCTTCTTGCCGAGCCGATCGCGCGCCGCGTACAGCTCGTGCCGTTCTTCGTCGACGACCGCGAACGCGAACATGCCGCGCAGCCGCGCCGCCAGCCCGGTGCCCCAGGCGCGGTAGCCGTGCAGCAGCACCTCGGTGTCGCTGTTGGTGCGGAACACGCAGCCCTGCGCCGCGAGCTCCTGGCGCAGCTCGAGGTAGTTGTAGATCTCGCCGTTGAACGTCACCCACAGCCGTTCGTCCGGCAGCGCCATCGGCTGCGCACCGCCGGCGAGGTCGACGATCGACAGCCGCCGGTGCGACAGCGCATAGCCGCGTCCGCCGCGCACACCGGCGCCGTCCGGACCGCGGTGCGCCATGCGTTCCGCCATCGCCCGGGCGAGCTCCGGATCGACGCGGCGTTCCCTGGCGAACGCGAACAGTCCGGCGATGCCGCACATCAGCGCCACCTCGTCGGGCGACGCGTCGCGATCCCGTCCGGCTCGCCGCCGGCCGCGAACGCCGGTCGCGCCGCACCGCTGCGGCGCCGCACGGAGATCCGCCGGCCGCCGAGCGGCGCGTACGCCGCCGCCGGCAGCGCCCGCTGCGCCGCCGCCGTCACCGCCGCCAGCGCCGTGACCAGCGCGAACCAGTGGTAGACGAGGTCGAAGTGACCGCGGTTGAGGAAGAAGCCGCCGACCATGAAGCCGACCGTCGTCGCCTCCATCATGCGCGCGTAGTCGATGGCCCAGCGCAGGTCCGGGCGCGATCGACCGATCTGGTTGGCGCGCCGGCAGACGACGAACACCGACAGCAGCAGCGCCATGTAGACGATGAACGCCGGCGTGCCGCTCTCCGCCCAGATCTGCAGGTAGCTGTTGTGCGACACGTAGGTCGTCGTGCCGGCGCGCGGCCCGTCGTAGTAGTCGAGGAAGCGCGACTGGAAGTTGCGCATGCCGACACCGAACCACGGGTTGTCCTGGATCATGTTGAAGGCGGTGCGCCACGCCACCAGCCGGGCGTTGCGCGACGACTCCTCGGCGTCGTTGATCGAACTGAGCCGGTCGATCACGTGCTGCGGCGCCAGCAGCGGGAACAGGAGGCCGAGCGTCAGCAGCACCGAGCCGGCGCGGAACAGCTGCCCCGAACGCCAGGCGATCCACAGCGCGGTCGCGCACAGCGCCAGGAAGCCGCCGCGGCTGTGCGTCAGGACGATCGTGATCACGGTCAGCAGGACCGCGACCTTCGACGCCTTGGCCACCCAGTCCTTGCCCTCGGACAGGCCCATGTACCACAGCAGCGGCACGTTCATGACCAGGGCCAGCGCGTAGTCGTTGTTGTCCTCCATCATGCCGCCGGGGCCGCGGTCGATCTGCGCGCCGCCGTGCAGCAGGCTGATCAGGCCGCCCTTGACGCCGAAGAAGCCGAGGCAGATCGCGATCGTGCCGACCATCACGCGGAACCGTTCGCGCGAGTCGACCTGGCCGGTCGTGAACAGCGCGATGACGATGATCTTGACGTATTCGACGAAGAAGCGGTTGGTGTACTCGTCGATCGTCTCCGCCTGCACGTAGCTGATCGTCACCAGCAGCAGCAGGAACGTCATGAACACCGAGCGGAAGTCCCAGCGGGCGAACGCCCGCAGCCCGCGTTCGTTGGCGATCCAGCCGGCGATCATCGCGAAGGCGACGAAGAACGACAGGCGCATGTTGCGCGCGAAGCCCCAGCAGAGGTCCTGCGGCCGCATGTAGGCGAGCCAGCTGAACATCAGCAGACCGATGAACGGCCGCTGGAAGCTCATCGGCAGCGTCAGCATCACGGCCGCGAAGACGAACAGGTCGCGCATCGCCGTCAGGTGCCCAGCAGCAGACCGAGCAGATCGCGGACGAACGGCGGCAGGCGCGTCGGATCGACGTAGTAGATCGTCACGACGACGACGACCAGGAAGACGAACGTCGCGGCGACCAGCGTGACGCGGCGGCGGTTGCGCACGCCGCGGTCGCGCTCGGCCGAGGTCTCGAGGTGGCTCATGCCGCCGAGCACCGGCACAGCGAGGCCGCGCTCGACGTCGTCGACGGTCTTGAACGAGCCCTGCAGCAGGTCGAGCAGCAGGATCAGCGCGATCGCGACGCCGAGCCCGAGCACGCAGGCGATCATCGCGACGATCAGGATGTTCGGTTCGGTCGGCCGCGGCGGCACGGTCGCGCGCACCTTCTGCTCGATCGTGCGCTGGTTGCCGAGCTTGGCCAGCACGTCGCGCGCGTTGCGCAGCCGGTCGGACGCCAGCGTGCGATCCTGCTCGGTCTTCGCGATGTCGGTCAGCTTCTTCTGGTAGCGCTTCAGCCCTTCGGCGAGGCGCGCCATGCCCTCGCGGGTGTCGGCGACGCGTTTGGCCAGACCGGCGATCTCGGCGTCGATCTGCGCCAGCACCATCTCCGCTTCGCGCACCAGCTTCTGCTGCTCGGCCCAGGCCGGGTTCTCGATCAGTCCCTCGGCGTCGGCCGGGCTCGGCCCGACCAGTATCTGCAGCATGGCCTCGCACTGGCGGATGGTGCGGTCGGCCTCGGCGTACTCGCCGGTCCACTCGTAGAACCCCGTCTTCTTCTGCTGCGCGGCGTTGATCTGCGCCAGCAGCAGCTGGCCGGCCGGCGTCTTCGCCGCCTCCTTGGCCCACAGCTGAGGGTCCGGCGCGACGCGCCGCTGGATCTGCGCCAGCTTCTCGCGTTCGAGGTCGACCTTCTGCTGGGCGACGACCCGCAGCGCCTCCTGCTTGACCTGGTCGTCGCGGACGCCCTTGGCCTCCTTCTCGCGTTCGGCCAGCAGCGACCGCTGCACGGACGCCTCGAGATCCGGCGCGATCTGGTAGTCGCTCTCGATGCGGTATTTCTCGTCGAGCAGGTCGTCGTAGACCTTGTCGAGGCGCTTGCCCTCGTCGACCGCGCGGTTGCGTTCCTCCTCGACCGGCGCGCGCATCGCCTCGACGTTCTCCTGGCTCCAGACCTCGACCAGCGTGTTGAGGAAGTTGGCGGCGCGCAGGCCGTCGCGATCGCGGTAGGTGATCTTGATCTGCGCGTAGGTGCGGTCCTTGGCCTCGTACTTGTTCTCGTCCTTGGCCCAGATCCGCTCGCTGACCACGCGCACGTTCTGGTTGAGCTGGTAGGGATCCTCGACCAGCGCCTCGGCCCAGCCGAGCTGCTTCATCGCCGGCAGCGTCGCCTGCGGGATCGTCAGGATGGCGTTGTCGACGATCGCGCGGAACGGGTCGTCGACGTCGCGCGACAGGTCCTGGCCGGGCACCTGGCGGTGCACCAGCAGCGTCTCCGCCTGGTAGTAGCGCGGCCAGAAGAACGCGACCAGCGCGCCGACGACCAGGCCGACCAGCGATACCGGGATCACCTGCCAGCGCCGTCGCTTCAGCAGGTCGACGTAGCGCCACAAGGAGACCTGGGGAACCTGGATCTCGGTCACGCGGCCCTCGTCAGAAGCGGAAGTAGAGGCCGGTCTGCTGACCCGTCGCGACCTCGTAGGCGGTGCGGATCTGGGCGACGCCGAACACCGTGCTGACCGCGAGGCCGACCGGCTGCAACAGGCGCTGCAGCAGGCGCGCGATCATGCCGAGGAACGTCGGCGGGATGTAGATCAGGTCGTGTTCGCGGATCGGGATGTTGGCGGTCGTGTTGCCGGTGGTCAGCATCTCGCGGAAGTTGACGTCGACGACCAGCGGCGTCTCGGCGTCGGGGCGGATCAGGTAGACGCGGCCGAGGTTGGCCAGCGCGGTCCAGCGCGTGATGAACACCGCGTCCCACAGCGTCAGGTCGGGCTCCATCGGCACGCGGCCCTTCACCTCGGTCTCGCCGATCGCGTAGAAGTACTTCAGCGAGACGACGATGCGCGCCTGCAGCTGGATCGGGTTCTTGAGCTTGGCGCGCAGCTGGGCGGCGACCAGCGCCGACAGCTGCGCCTCGGTGTGGCCGAGCACGTAGACCGGGCCGACGTACGGCACGTGGATCGTGCCGTCGATGGCGACCGGCTGCGGCACGGTCAGCTCGCTGAGGCGCTCGTAACCGGGCGTCGCGATCGTCTCCGGCGACAGCAGGAACTGGATCCGGTCGCGGCCGCCGACGTAGTTCTCGCGCGTCGCGTCGCCGTCGGCCCGTGCACCGAAGCCCTTCTCGTGCAACAGCTCGCGAATGCGCTTCTCCTCGAAGCTGCCGCAGCCGGCGAGGCCGCACAGGCACAGGAGGAGCAGGCGATGGAGCCAGGAGGGAAGGGTCGTCACGGGCATCGTTCCGGGTTTGCCTTGCAAAGCGATCCGTGGCGCATCGTAGGAGACGATCGCCGCCTGGCAACTCATCGCTCCCCGATCCCCGGCCTCATCGGCAGTTCCGGTTCGCGAACCTGACCCGGCCGAACCCCGTTCCCGCCCGGGGACGTGGCCTTGGCCGCGATGTCCCACCCCTGCACTACCGCATCCCGACCTTCGCCTCGTCCCCACCGGCCCCGTAGAACGGCACCTCATCATGCGCCCTTCGTCGCTGCTGCTCGGCCTCGCCACGTTGCTGACGCTGGCGGCCGCGACGCTCCTGCTGGTCGGCGGCGACGCGCCACCCCCGCCGACCGAGCAACTGGCCGACGCCAACGATGCGGATCCGTCGACACCGGACGAGGTGTTGGCACCACTGCAGGCTGACCGCGACGAGCCCAACGCCGCGGCCGAGGCCGAAGCCGCGGCGGACGACGCGGCGGAGCCGGACGATCCGGGCGAAGAGCGCGCCGACGCCACCGAAGCCCAGGCCGGCGCCGTGGTGCGCGTCGTGCTCGGCGACACCGACCAGCCGATCGCCAATGCGGAGGTCTGGTTCGTGCGCGAAGACGCAGGCCGGGCGGCGCAGTCGGCCCATGCCGCCGACCGGCCACCCCGCGCGCAGTCCGACTGGCCGCGCGCGTTCGGCCAGGTGGCCCGCAGCGACGCCGCGGGGCAGATCCGGCTGCCGGCCCAACGCACCACCTGGCTGGTCGCGGCGCAGCGCGAGGGCTTGTTCGCCTACGACCAAACGAACGGCCGGCGGCCGCTGGTGCTGCGCCTGCTGCCCGACGAGACGCTGACCGTGATCGCCCGCCACGGCGACGGCCGGCCGGCGCCCGGTGTCGACGTGGCCGTGCTGCAGTCGCCGCGCCGCGGCAAGGCGCGGGTGATCGCGGTCGACGCAGTCGGCGCCGACGGGCACCTGGTCGTACCGCACTTCCAGCTGCTGCGGCGAGCCCCGGAACGCAACCCGGATGCCGAGGTGTTCGCGGCGCTGCTCGCCGTGCCGGGCAACCTGCCGGTGGTCGCCGAGTTCGCCGGCCGACCGGCGCCCGGCGAGCCGGTCGTGCTGGTCGTGCCGCCACTGGCCGCGCTGAGCGTCCGCCTCGTCGACCATCGCGGCACGCCGCTGCTGACGGCGGCCGAGCTGTGGGTCGCGCCCGATCCGCCGGTGACGCCCGACCGACGCGCGCTGCCCTACGACGCCGATTCGCAGTGCACCCGCACCCTGAAGAAGGAGGTCGGCACCCAGTGGCTGCAGGTCCCGATCGCGATGGCCGGAGCGTCGCTGCGGCTGGCGCCGACCTTCCCGAACGAGGCCGGCGTCGCGCAGACCGTGACGCTGCCGCCCGAGGCCGGCGGCCACCTGCAGTTCGACCTGCCGCTCGGACCGCAACAGCTCGTGCTCGCCGGCCGGCTGTGCGATGCCGCCGGCAAGCCGCTCGGCGGCGCCCAGCCCAGCACCGCCCTCTGGGTGCGCGAACGCGACGCCAGCCGCATCGCGATCGCGACCACGGACGATGGCCACTTCGATTGCGTGCTGCACGCGCAGGCCGACGGCATCCCGCGCTGGCTGGTCCTGCGCTCGAGCGGCAGCGACAGCGACAGCGAGACGAACGCGACAGCCGGCGCCCGCATCGCGCTGCCGCCGCTGCAGGGCGGCCAGCGGATCGAACTCGGCGACGTGCGGCTCGCGCCGTTGCCGCCGCTGGTGCGCGGCCGCGTGGTCGACGACCGCGGCGAGCCGATCGTCGGCGCGACGCTGGCGCTGTCCCAGCAGCAACCACCCGATCCGCGCCAGCCGAACCGCGAACGCTGGCGCGCGATCCGCGCGTTCACCGCGACCAGCGCCGACGACGGCTCGTTCGCGTTGTTCGGCGACCTGCCACCCGGCACGCTGCGTCTCAGCGCCTCTGCCGACGGCCACTTCGGCGCCAGCGCACCGCTGCTCGTGGCCGGCAGCGAGCTCGTGCTGCACCTCGACCGCCACGGCGTGCTGCGCGGCCGCGCCGTGCTGCCGCCGTGGCTCGGCGACAGCGGCATCGCGCAGCTCCAGGTCCAGGCCGACGGCGAACGCGCCTCCCGCTCGGTGTCGCTGCGCCGTCGCCGCGGCGGCCGGTTCGCCGTCGGCGAGCTGCACACCGGTGCCTACACGGTGAGCGTCGTCGTCCGCAACCTGCCCGATCCGCTGCTGGTCGTGCCCGGCGTCTACGTGCGACCGGGCGACAACGAGGATGCGCGGCTCGACCTCGACCTGACCCAGCTGCTGTTCCGCCACCGCCTGCGCGCCGTCGATGCCGCGGGCCAGCCGCTGGCGATCGACAGCCCGCTGCTGGCGAAGTTGCACCACAGCGATGGCAGCGTCGTCGACACCGGCTTCCGCTGGCAACGCGGCCGCGCCGAGATCGTCTCGACCAGCGCGCTGCTGGAGCTGATCGCGTTCGCGCCGGGCTGCGCACCGCAGCGCCTGGCGCTGCCGCCGGGCGACCACGACGTCTACCTGCCGCGGCTGCAGCCGGCCGTGCTCGAGCTGCCCGGCGCCCGCGCGCTGTGCGGCCCGCAGCGCAAGGTCCGCGTCTCGGTGATCCTCGACGGTGCGACCGGCAACCCCGAAGGCCTCAGCGGCCTCGACCAGCGCACCGGCGAGCGGTTCGCGTTCGCCCGCTGGGACCTCGGCAAGAGCAGCGGCGCCTGGATGGGCGCCTTCGACAGCGTCGAGGTGCCGCTGATGCAGGACGGCACCTACGAGGTCGTGCTGCGGGTGCACGCGACCGACGAGAGCTCACCGCAGGCCTCGGTGTCGCTCGGCCGGTTCGCGCTGCACACCGACGGCCGCGACCTCGTGCCGATCCGCGTGCCGGTGCCGGCCGAGGCGGTGACGGCCGCGCTGGCGCGCGTCGACCAGCAGTTCGCGCAGCAGCAGGTGCAGCAGCAGCAGCGCAGCCGGCGCGCCCAACGCTGACCGCGGTCACGCGCCCGGCGGCGGCGCGGCGCGGCCTTCGGCGAAGCAACGCGTGATCAGCGCCGTCCAGCCGGTCTGGTGCGAGGCGCCGCAGCCGCGCCCGGTGTCGCCGTCGAAATACTCGTGGAACAGCCACAGGTCGCGCCAGTGCGGATCGTCGGCGAAACGCCGGTCGCCGCCCGCGAACGGCCGCTGGCCGTCGCCGCCGCGCCGGAACAGCCGCACCACCCGCGCGGCGAGTTCGTCGGCGACCTGCTGCAGCGTCAGGCGATGCCCCGAACCGGTCGGACACTCGACCGTCAGCTGGTCGCCGTAGTAGCGGCCGTAGCGCTCGAGCGCCTCGATCAGCAGGTAGTTCAACGGCAGCCACACCGGTCCGCGCCAGTTGCTGTTGCCGCCGAACATCGACGTCGTGCTCTCGCCGGGCGTGTAGTCGACGCGGTACTGCTGGCCTGAGACGTCGAGCACGAACGGGTGGTCGCGGTGCACCGCCGACAGCGAGCGCACGCCGTACGGCGACAGGAACTCGCGTTCGTCGAGCAGGTAGCGCAGCACGCGTTCGAGCCGCTGCCGCGACGGGATCGCCAGCAGCGCCGCCCATTCGCCGTCGCCGCCGAGCGAGACGTGCTGCGCGAGGTCGCGTTCGTTGGCGAGGAACCAGCGCAGCCGCTTGTCGAAGCCGCGCAACTTGCGGATCGTCTCCAGCGGCAGCATCTCGACCGCGCACAGCGGGATCAGCCCGACCAGCGAGCGGATGCGCAGCTTGTCGCTGCGTTCGCCGAAGTGGATCTGATCGTAGTAGAAGCCGTCCTGCTCGTCCCACAGGCCGCTGCCGCCGAGCGTGTTGATCGCATGTGTGATCGCGACGAAGTGCTCGAAGAACTTCGACGCGACGTCCTCGTAGGCCGGGTCGTGGCACGCCAGCTCGATCGCGATGCCGAGCATCGTCGCGCAGTAGAACGCCATCCACGCGGTGCCGTCGGCCTGTTCGAGCCGGTCGCCGGTCGGCAGCGGCTGGCTGCGATCGA
>CAYMRG010000115.1:0-1241 GCA_964392555.1 uncultured candidatus Brocadiaceae bacterium | reverse complement strand
AACACGCCGATGTTGTCGAGCCCGAGGAAGCCGCCGCCGAACACGTGCTTGCCCGACTGGTCCTTGCGGTTGACCCACCACGTGAAGTTGATCAGCAGCTTGTGGAAGGCACGCTGCAGGAACGCGTGGTCGCGCTGGCCGCGCGCGCCGGTCAGCTTGTAGACGCGCCAGCACGCCCAGGCGTGCACCGGCGGGTTGACGTCCTCGAACGCGAACTCGTAGGCAGGAATCTGCCCGTTCGGCGCCATGTACCACTCGCGCAGCAACAGCAGCAGCTGATCCTTGGCGAACTGCGGATCGACCTTCGCGAACGGCAGCATGTGGAAGGCGAGGTCCCACGCGGCGTACCACGGGTACTCCCACTTGTCCGGCATCGACACGACGTCGCGGTTGTAGAGGTGCGCGAAACCGGCGTTGCGGCCGCTGCGGCGCCCCTTCGGCGGCGGCGGCTGCGCCGGATCGCCGACCAGCCAGGTCCGCACGTCGTACCAGTAGAACTGCTTGCTCCAGATCAGCCCGGCGTAGGCCTGGCGCTGGATCGCGCGCGCCTCTCTGTCGGCGTCCTTGCCGATCACCTCGTCGTAGAACGCGTCGGCCTCGGCGCGGCGCTGCGCGAGCACGGTGTCGAACGGCTTGCCGAACGCCTTGCCGTCGGACTCCGCCGCCGGCCGCAGCCGCAGCCGCAGCGTCACGTGGCCCTGCGCCGGCACCAGGAACACGCAATCGAACGCGCACTTGCTGCCGTGCAGGGCCGGATTGGTCGCGATCGTCTGGCCTTCGACGACCGCCGCGTGGAAGGCGTCCTTGGCGAACGCGCGCGGATCGCCGGTGCCGAACAGCTTGCTGTTGTTGGTGTCGTTCTCGGTCGCGAGCACGCCGCGGCACCGGCCCTCGCCGACGTCGTCGAGTTCGAGCGCCATCGCCGGCAGGTCGGCGCCGGTCGCGACCAGCCGCCCCGGACCGTCGGCGACGATCGAGCCGCGCGGCCAATAGCCTTCGCCGCTGCGCCCCCACGACCACGTGTTGCGGAACCACAGCTGCGGCAGCACGTGCAGCCGCGCATCGTCGGCACCGCGGTTGTGCACGGTCAGCTCGATGCACAGGTCGTCGACGCCGGCCTTCGCGTAGCTGACGAACACGTCGAAGTAGCGGTCGCCGTCGAACACGCCGGTGTCGGCCAGCTCGAACTCGCGGTCGCCGCGGTTGCGCGAGCGGTTCTCGTCGATCAGCCGCGCATACGG
>CAYMRG010000114.1:0-11530 GCA_964392555.1 uncultured candidatus Brocadiaceae bacterium | reverse complement strand
GTCGACGCACAGGCCGCTGTCGTCGGCGACGGCGAAGCCGCCGGCGAGGCGCGCCAGCAGTTCGGCCTTCTTGCGCGCGTTGCCGGCGAAATCGGGCTGGTCCTCGATCGGCTCGTAGGGCCGACCGAGATCGGCCGGCGTGCGCAGCGTGAAGCCGAGCGGCTCGAGCAGGCGCCGCAGCTCGACGAGCTTCTTGTGGTTGTTGGTGCCGATCCAGAGCGTCGCCGTCACAGGCCGAGCACCTGCTTCTGCAGGGCGAGCATCTCGGCGCAGTTGGCCTGCGCCATGCTGAGCATGGTCTGGAACTGCTCCATCGAGAACGGCCGCTTCTCCGCCGCACCCTGGACCTCGATCAGCCGGCCGTCGCTGGCGCAGACGATGTTGAGGTCGACGTCGGCGGAGCTGTCCTCGTGGTAGTCGAGGTCGACCATGACCTCGCCGCCGACGATGCCGACCGAGGTCGCCGAGACCAGGCCGCGCAGCGGCCACTTCGGCAGCTGCTTCTGTTCCTCCATCCACAGCAGCGCGTCGTAGATCGCGACCGCGGCGCCGTTGATCGCCGTCGTGCGCGTGCCGCCGTCGGCGGCGATCACGTCGCAGTCGACCCACAACGTGATCTCGGGCAAGGCGCCGAGGTCGACCGCGCAACGCAGCGCGCGGCCGATCAGGCGCTGGATCTCGAAGCTGCGGCCGTCGAGCGGTCGGCCGGTGCGGCCTTCGCGCGGTTTCCGCGGCTGGCCGGCGCCCGGCAGCATGGAGTACTCGGCGGTCAGCCACCCGCCGGCGTGGCTCTTGTACATCCACTGCGGGACCTGGTCCTGCACGCAGACGGTGCAGAGGACCTTGGTGCGGCCGCACTCGGCCAGCACGGAGCCCGGCAGATCGGTGTACGAGCGGGTGAACTTCGTGGGTCGGGTCTGCGCGAGTTCCCGATTCTGTTTGCGAGCCAGGGTGCTCCTCCTCGTTGGGTGGGCCGCGCGGACGCGCAGCGGGCGAGCCACCTTAGCAACTGGCCAGAAGGGAGGCGAGCGCCTGGCGCAGTTCGTGCACGCCGAACGGTTTGGGCAGGTACTGCGCCACACCGAACTCCGCTGGCCCGGCGCCGGGGCGCCCGAGCACGCAGAGCTTGAGGTGCGGTGTGAGTTCGCGGATGGCGGTGGCCAGGCTGCTGCCGGTCGCGAGGTGTCGGGCGTCGTCGGCGATCAGCAGCTCGAAGCGCTGCGGCGTCGCGCGGAGGAACGATTCCGCCGCGGCGCCATCGGCGCAGACGAACACCGCGCGACCGCCCGCCTTCAGCTCGGCGGCGAGCATCGCGCGGGTCGCGGCGTCGGCTTCGAGCACGAGCGCTCCGCCATAGTCGTGGGCGACCGCGGCGGACGCCGCCGGCGGCGTCGGGATCGGCACCGGCGGGGCGGCCAGGGCGGCCGCCGCCGTCGCGGCGACCGGCAGCCGGACGATCGCCTGCACCGCCTGGCCGGGCCGGTGCGACACCTCGACGCGACCGCCCTGGGCGCGGATCAGGTTCGCGGCGGCCTCGTAGTCGAACTGCCAGCTGCGATCCGGCGTTCGGGTCGCGGCGTCGTTCGGCACGTCGCCCGCATGCTCGAGCGACAGCAGCAATTGCACCGCTGGTTCGTCGTGGGCGAAGGTGTGCTCGGCGTCGATCGCGAGGATCGAGGCGCCGCGCTCGGCGCGCAGCAGCGCCGAACACAGGAACAGCAGCGCATCGCGCACGACGTCGAACGACGCACGCACCTCGGGCAGGGCGCGCCTGGTCTCCCAGCGTACCTGCAGACCGAGCTGCAGGTGCGGCAGTTCGACGGCGAGCGCCTTGATCACGGCGTCGATCGCGGTGACGCCGTCGGCCGGGTCGTTGCCCTGACCGAGCGCGACCATCTTGGTGTGCAGCGTGCGCAGCCGCTGCACCGCCGCGAGCAGCGCCTCGGCGGCGCGCGGCAGGCGGGCGCGGTCCGGTGCCGCATCGATCAGGCCGTGGGCGCTGCCCTCGATGCCCGAGGTCAGGCAGGCCAGCTCGTTCGCCAGCGACAGCGCGATACGTTCGACCTCGGTCGGCCGGGTCTCGTCCGCGGTGCCGGAACCGGGCAGCAGCACGACGGTCGGTTCCGGCGGTAGCGCGCGGGGGATCGGCGGCTCGGCCGTTCGCGGCGGGCGCGCCGGGGGCGGCGCCGCGGTGGCGGTCGGTGCCGGTGCACGCGGACGGCGGCGCGGTCGCAGGCCGAGGGCGATGGCCGATGCGAGCGCAGCGCCGACGGCGAACCAGAGAAGTTCGGTCACGGCGAGAGGACGAGGCGAGGGAGCGAGAGGCGGACGGAACGAGGTCGTTCACGCTAGCCCGGATCGCCCACCGCCGCCACGTCAATAGCCGGGCGCTCAGACGGACATCGTGGCGCTCAAGCGGAAGTCGTGCGTGATGCGACCGAGGCATGCCGCGGCCGGCGTGGCGACCGTCGTGTCGTCGATGGCCAGGTGCGTGCATGCGCGCACCAGCGTGCAGGCGACGAAGCCGCCGTGATCGTTGGCGACGACCTCGCGCACCGGCGTGCAGTCGTGGGCGATCCCGGCGCTCGGCACGCCGAGCAGGCGCAGTCGCAGGCGCCAGCCGGGCTGCTGGTGGTCGATTGCGACGCGGAGGTGCACGTGCGGCTCGCCGGCGAGGCCGACCAGCGTGACCTCGCACGGCCAGCCGATCGGGCCGCGGCCGAGGCGACCGGCCAGTTCGAGGCGCGTGTACGCGGGCCCTTCGACGTAGCTCTGCGGCGCGAGGAACTGCGCCGAGAACAGCCGGGCGCGTTCGTCGGGCGCAGCGACGAAGCCGTCGAGCGTGCCGTGGTCCCGGCGTGCCTCGAACCACAGGCAGTTCGCGGCGTGGGTGCCGTCGTCGCGGGCGACGAACAGCAGCCCCTGTTTGCGCGAGAACCGCACGCGGGCGCCGCCGCTCGCGACCAGCAGGTCCTTGCGCTTGCGCAGCGCCTTGCCGGTGCTCGTCTGCAGCCGCGGTTCGTCGCTCGGCGGCGCGGGCAGGCCAGCGGGTGCTGGCGCCAGCGCGACGGCCTCCTCGAGCGCGGCGGCGAACCCACGCGCGGTGCCGTCCTGCACCGTGCCGGCCCAGAGGTCGGGGTGCGCCTCCGCGGCGAACGCCGCCAGCCGCGCCTGGGCGCGCGGCGAGCGGGCGGCCGCGGCGAGCGCGCGCCACTGCAGCAGCTTGAGGTCGATGCGGCAGTCGAACGCCCCGGCGCCGGGGGCCGCGAACGGTCCGTCGCCGCGCGCGGCACGTTGCTCGTCGACGTTGGCCAGGGTCGCCGCGGCGCGGTCCGGGTGCGACTTCGACGGGCAGGACATCGCGAGGATCTTGGCGAGGAAGCAGGGCCGTCGCCACAGCCCGTTCGCCTTTCAGCCCACGCCGTGAAGTGCCGATGAGAAGGGAACGATGAACCCGGTGCGCGTCCACGGCGACCCCTTCGGCGAGGCCCCCTCGAGCATGCTGCTGCGCAGCTTCCTGCGGCTGGCGATCGGCAACGGTTGTCGCTGCGCGCTGTCGCTGTCCGGCGTGCGGCCGCGGCCGGCCCGCCCGGGCGAGCGCGAGGTGCGTCTGACCGACGGCGCGCGCGACCTGGCGGTCCCGACGCGGCTGCCGGCCACCGAGGTCGACTTCCTGCTGCGCTGTGCGGACCAGGCGGTCGCGGCGACCGCGCCGGTGGTGGTGTTCGCCGAGCCGGGCCAGCGCACCGACAGCGCGCGGCTCGCCGCGCTGGAGTGGCCGCTGGCGGCGACCGTGGTCACGGCGCGCGACGGCGTCCAGGCCGACGACCTGCTCGAGCGGCTGCGCGCCGAACTGCGCTGGGCCGGGCTCGAGAATCCGCCGCACGCCTTGACCGAACGCGAGCTGCTGCCGTGGTCGTCCCTGCCGCCGCGCGAGCCGAACGGCCCGTTCGTGCACGTCGGCAACGGCGACTTCGCCGACGGCACCGACCTCGTCATCGCCGCCTGGCTCGCCCATGGCGCGGCGACCGGTCGCCGGCTGCGCATCGTCGCCCCGGCGCTCGACGAGCCGGCGGCCATCGCGCTGCAGACGGCCGCGCGAACGGCTCCCGCTGGCGCGCTGGAACTCGTCCGCTCGGGGTTCGAGCCGGCGCACGCCCGCGATGCGGCGGCGATCGTGCTGCCGTGGCGGCGCTGCGGCGCGACGCGCACGCTGGTGCAGGCCTTGGCCAGTGGCCGGCCGGTGGTGAGCAGCCTTGCGCCGGGGTGCGCGGACGTGCTCGGGCGCGTCGGCACGGCGCTGCCGGTCGGCGGGCGGCTGGTGCCGGCCGAAGCCGGCGAACCGGCCCACTTCGCGCCGCATCCGCGCGCGCTCGCCGCGGCGCTGCAGCGGATCGCCGGCGAGCCGGCGGCCGTCGACGCGATCGGCAGCCGCGCGCGGCGCCATGTCGTCGAGAACCTGACCGCGGATCGGCCGGCCGCGCCGCCGCGCCCGGCCCGGCCGGTGCTGCGCCGCGCGCGGCAGAGCATCGTGCTCGAGGCGCCGTTCTTCGAGACGTCGTCGAGCGCCGAGCTGTCGATCGAGACCGCCCGCGCGCTGCTGCGGCGCGGCGACGTCGACGTGTTCTGCGTGCCGACCGTGCCGTTCCACGCCGACCTCGCGGCGCTGCGGCTGCGCGCGCCGGAGCTCGAAGCGACCTTCGTGCCGCCCCCGGCCGAGGTCGATCTGTGGCTGTCGTCCGGTTGGCCGGTGCGCGCGACGCGGCCGGGCTGCCGGCTGCACGCGTTGCGCGTCGATTGGGAGTACGGCGCGTTGCCGCTCGAGCTGACGCCGCACGTGACGCAGACGGCCGACATGGTGGTCGTCCACAGCGAGCACGTGTTCCGTGTGCTGCAGGCCGCCGGGCGGCCGCAATCGGGGCTCTGCCTCGTGCCGCACGGCGTCGACGCGGCGCTGCACGCGGCCGCGCCGCCGGACCCGGCGATCCTCGCCTGGAAGGGCCACCGCCCGGCGGTGCTGTTCTGCGGCGGGCTGATCTGGCGCAAGGGCTTCGACGTGTTCCTGCACGCCGCGCTCGCCGCGAAGCGGTCGGGGGCCGACTTCTGCATCGTCGTCAAGACCGTCGGCCACGCGCACCACTACGGCCGCTGCCACCTCGGCGAGCTGGCGGCGCGGTTCCGCGCGACGCCCGGCACGCCGCCGCTGCTGCTCGTCGAGCAGGACCTGACGCGCGCCCAGATGGCCTCGCTCTACACGGCCTGCGACCTGCTGCTGCACCCGTACCGCGGCGAAGGTTTCGGCCTGCCGGTGCTCGAGGCGCGCGCCTGCGGCCTGCCGGTGATCGCCACCGCCGGCGGCGCCACCGACCATCTGATGGCCGGTCCGGGCGCGACCAGGATCCCGTCGGCGCGGCGGGAACTGGAATTGCCCGGTGCACACGTCTCGCAACCGTGGATCCTCGAACCGTCGCCCGAGGCGGCCGGTGAGCTGCTGGCTACGGCGCTGCGCGACCTGCCGACGCAGCGCACCGCCGCGGTCGCCTTCGCCGACAAGGTCCGCAGCGCGTTCCCGTGGGATGCCGCGGCGGAGTCGCTGGTCAAGCTGGCGACCGCCGGCATGGCCCGCCGCCAGGTCGTGCTGCCGTCGGCGCCGCGGCCCGAGCCGGTGGTCGAGCTGCCGACCGTGGCGAAACCCGCCACCCCGCCGGTCGCGGCCAGTCGCTGAGGGCGACATTCCCTGTCGGTCGATCCGACACCCGCCCGCCAGGTCCTGCCGGGCGCTGCCACGGCGCGGTTCGGAACCTTCGGTCTCAAGGCCGACACCGCGTCGTGCCGATGGCTCGAGCGAAGTTTCGGCGAACCCATGATCGATCTCGATTCGGACACCGCATTCGCGCGCCGCATGCTGGACGCGTTGAGCACGCGCGCCAAGGCGTCGCTGCACAACATCGCGAACCAGAACGTGCCGGGCTTCAAGCGCTACGAGGTCCGCTTCGAGGATCTGCTGCGCGAGGCCGAGGCCAGGGGCCAGGATACGGCGACCGTCGAACCGGTCGTCCAGCGCGACACGTCCGGGCCGCCCGGCCAGAACAACGTCGTGCTGATGGAGGAGATGAGCCTGCTCGGCAAGACCTCGATGTTGCACGACGTCATGACGCGTCGGCTCGGCACGTACTACCAGACCCTCAACAAGGCGATCTTCGGCAGGTGATGACCATGAGCGGCGATCCGATGAAAGGTCTGTTCCGCGGCTTCGACATCGCGACCTCCGGGTTGCGCGCCGAGCTGCAGCGCTCCGAGGTCGTCGCGGCCAACCTCGGCAACATGCATCGCACCGGCAACGCGCACAAGGAGCCGTACCGGCGCCGCCAGGTCGTGTTCGCCGAGGTGCTCGACGATGCGACCAGCAAGGCGCTCGGCGTCGGCTCCGGCGACGGCGTGCGCGCCGGCGGCGTGCAGGTCGCGAAGGTCGTCGAGGACCGCAAGACCGACTTCCCCGTCTTCTACCAGCCCGGTCACCCCGACGCCGACGAGACCGGCAAGGTGCTGGGCAGCAACGTCGACCTGTTCCAGGAGCTGGTCGACATGAACGTGATCGAGCGCAGCTTCGACGCCAACCTGCAGGCGCTCCGCGCCTACCGCGGCATGCTGCAGAACACGATCTCGAACATGAGCACCAAGTAGCGCTGAGGACGCCGCGCCATGAGCAACTTCGAGATGCCACCGCTGATCGGGTTCGACCCGCGACGCGCGACGCAGCTGCGGATCCAGGATCCGGAGCGCACCGTCCGCGAACGCGAAGGCGTGCCGCCCGGCGGCGATCTGTCGACGGCGTTCGGCAACTTCCTGGAGTCGGCCGTCGGCCGCATCAACGACATGCAGAAGGACGTCAACACCAAGGTCCAGGACATGGCCCTCGGCGGCGACACCGACCTGGCCGACGTGATGGCCGCGTCCGGCAAGAGCGAGGTCGCGTTCAACCTGCTGCTCGAGGTCCGCAACAAGCTCGTGGACGCCTGGGAGAAGCTCTCCCGGTCGGCGGTCTGATCCATGCGCAACTTCGCCAACGATCTCCTGACCCAGCTGCGTGGCATCTGGAGCCGTCTCGACGGCGGCCAGCGGCTGGTCGTCCTGTCCGTCGTCGGGGCGACGCTCGTCGGCCTCGGCAGCGTCGTCTGGTTCGCCGGTCGACCCAGCTACGAGACGGTGTTCCAGTCGATCTCCGGCGACGATCTGCGCAGCGCGCAGCAGGCGCTGACCTCGGCCGGCGTCGGCTACGAGGTCGCGACCGCCGGTGACGCGCTGCTCGTCGAACGCGCCAACATCGGCCGCGCCAACCTGGCGATCCGGGCCGCGGGCCTCGGCGCCAAGGGCGAGATCGAGGTCGGCGGCACGTCGAGCCTGATCGAGGACGCCGAGACCAAGGCCTGGAAGCTCGATGCGGCGTCGCGCGCCGCGGCGGCCGCGGCGATCCAGCAGCTCGACGGCGTGCAGTCGGTGACCGTCACCGCGAGCCGGCCGCGCCGCGCCGCGGCGTTCCGCGACCGCGACCGCGAGTTCAGGGCCAGCGCCTCGGTGCTGCTGCGCCTGCGTTCGGGCGTCGCGTTCGAGCCGATCGCCCGCAGCGCCGCGTCGCTGGCGGCCTCGCAGCTGATGGTGCCGCTCGAGAACATCGACATCGTCAGCGCGACCGGCAGCCAGCGCTGGCGCTACGACCCCGACCGCGAGGCCGGCGGCGGTTCGACCGAGTTCCTGTCGTTGCAGCGCAGCATGAGCGACGAACGCACGCGCCTGGCGCAGGAGCGGCTCGATCAGCTCTGGCCCGGCAAGACCAGCGTCGCCGTGACCGTCGAGCTCGACCCGTCGTGGGAGGTCCGCAGCGAAAAGGTGCTGCCGGCCGAGAAGCTCGTCCGCATGGAGAAGTCGACCAAGGACGCGACCGAGGCGACGACGCCGAAGAGCGGCGAAGCCAACTCGACCGACGGCCGCAACACGACCAGCAAGGAGACGAAGGACAAGGAGTACGTCACCGAGATCGGCGAACGCCGTGTCGGCAAGCTCGCGCCGGAGATCAAGCGCATGAGCGTGGCGGTGCTCTACGACCGCTCGCTCGAGGGGCAGAACTTCCTCAAGGACGACCTCGTCAACGCCGTCAAGGCGATCGTCGGCTGGGACCCGCAGCGCGACAAGCCGGAGGCGTTCAGCACGCTGGTCGGCGAGTTCGCGACGCCGGAGGCGCTGCCCGAGGTGGCGGCGGGCCCGGGCCTCGGCGAGCAGGCGCTGCGCTGGGCGCCGATCGTCGGCCAGGTCGTCGGCGTGCTGGTCGTCGTGATGTTCCTGCGCGGTCTGTTCAAGCGCGCTTCGCGCTCGCCGGCCGCGGTCGCGGCCGAGAAGGCCGCCGCCGAGCCCGAGAAGCCGTTGTCGCCGGAGGAGCAGCAGCGGCGCATGCGGCAGGAGATCGAGCGTTCGATCGCCAGCGACCCCGCGTCGCTCGCCAAGCTGCTCGAGTCCTGGCTCACCGAACAGAAGGCCTGACGGAGATCCCACGTGAGTGACGACGGAGCACCCGAATTCGGCAACGACAAGGCGGTCGCCGTCCTGTTGCTGTCGATCGACCAGGAGATCGCCGCGAAGGTGCTGCGCAACTTCTCGGACGACGCGCTCGATCGCGTCGCCCACGCGATGAAGGAGCTGCAGGAGATCGCGATCGACCGGGGCGTCGTGCACAAGGTCTACGAAGGCGCGGTCGCCCGGCTCAAGCAGGGCGGCATGGCGCTCGGCGACGTCAGCGGCGTGATGCGCACGCTGCTGATGCGGGCGCTCGGCGACGAGAAGGGCAGCGAGGTCACCGCGCGCGTCAGCCAGGACATCCTGCAGAAGCGGCCGTTCGCGATGTTCGACGCGCTACCGGCCGAGGACATCCTCGGCCTGCTGCACGAGGAGCATCCGCAGATCGCGGCGGTGTTCCTCGCCCATCTCGATCGCAAGAAGGCCGGCGACGTGCTGCGGCTGCTCGACGACGAGGTGCGCGCCGACTACGTGCACCGCGTGGCGACGCTCGCGCACACGCCCGCCGACGCCGTCCAGCGCGTGCTCGAGGTGATGCGCAAGAAGGTCAAGAGCCTCGGCCTCAGCGCCAAGCGCAGCGAGCCGAAGGCGTGGGTGCGCACCGCGGCCGCCCTGCTGAACAACCTCGGCGGCGGCGAGAAGTCGGTGATCGAGAAGATCGAACAGAGCGACGCCGACACCGCGCAGGCGATCCGCGACGAGATGTTCACGTTCGAGGACCTCGCGGCGCTCGACAAGAAGTCGATGCAGAAGATCCTCGCCTCGGTCGATTCGCGGCAGATCGCGGTGTCGCTCAAGGCGGCGACGCCGGCGGTCGAGCAGTCGATCCTCGGCAGCCTGTCGAAGCGCGCGGCCGACATGGTCCGCGAGGAACGCGACTCGCTCGGCCCGATGCCGCTGACCGAGGTCGTCCAGGCGCAGATCGAGATCCTGAAGCTGATCCGCGACATGATCGACAAGGGCGACATCAAGGCCGGCGGCGCCGAGCAGATGGTGTGATGCGATGAGCGTCGTGACCCAGATGCAGGTCGCCGCACCGATCGTCGGGTTGCGGCTGCACGCGCGCCGGCCGCACGCCGGCACCGTCGCGGCGTTCAAGGTCAAGGACCTGCTCGACCTCGGCGAGCGCGAACGTTCGCGGCTGGCCGCCGACGTCGCCGTCAAGGCGATCGCCGCCGCGGTGCAGCGGACCCTCGCGCAGGTGCCCGAACAGGTCGGTTCGGCGCTCGACGAGGTCGCGGCGCAGGCGGTCGAACTCGGCCTCGCGGTCGCCCGCGAGATCGTCGGCGCGGCGCTCGACCGCGGCTTCGTCGACCCCACGCCGACCGTCGCGCGCTGTCTGCGCGACTGCGTGCACGGCAGCAGCAAGGCCGATCTCGTCGTGCGTCTGCACGCCGAGGATCTCGCGCTGGTGCAGGATCGGCTCGCCGCGCTGCCCGAGCTGGCCGAACAGGTCGCCGCGGCGAAGTTCGTCGCCGATGCGTCGGTGCCACGCGGCGGGGTGCGCGCCGAGACCGGCGCCGGCCGGCTGCTCTACGATCCGCGCGAGGCGCTGCAGCGCGCCGCCGACGAGGTGCGCCGCGAGGTGAGCGGGTGACGCTGCCAGAGAGCCTGCAGCGCGCCGTCGCCAACGCGCGCGCCGTCAACCGACCGCGCGCCGAGGGCCGCGTCCGCGCGCTGCGCGGCATCGCGATCCAGGTCACCGGCCTGCGCGCGGCGATCGGCGATCTGTGCACGATCGACGCCGAGGACGGCGCCCTGCCGATCCCGGCCGAGGTCGTCGGCTTCCACGGCGACGAGGCGGTGGTGCTGGCGCTCGGCGAACAGCAGCGCGTCGCGCCGTGGGATCGCGTCCGCAACGAACACCGGCCGCTGCAGGTGCCGGTCGGCGCCGGCCTGCTCGGCCGCATCGTCGACGCGCTCGGCCGACCGCTCGACGGCGGCCCGCCGCCGGTCGGCACGCTGCGGCCGATCACCGCCGACGCACCGTCGCCGCTGCAGCGCGCGCCGATCACGCAGCCGGTCGAGACCGGCGTGTCGGCGATCGACGGCATGCTGACGATCGGCAAGGGCCAGCGCATCGGCATCTTCGCCGGCTCGGGCGTCGGCAAGTCGACGCTGATGGGCCAGATCGCCCGCAGCGGCGCCGGCCAGGTCAACGTCATCGCGCTGATCGGCGAACGCGGCCGCGAGGTCGGCGAGTTCGTCACCGAGGCGCTCGGCGCCGAAGGTCTGCAGAAGAGCGTCGTCGTCGCGTGCACGTCGGACGCGGCGCCGATGCTGCGCCTCAAGGCGCCGCTGGTCGCGGTGACGATCGCCGAGGCGTTCCGCGCGCAGGGCGCCGACGTGCTGTTCATGATGGACTCGGTGACGCGCTACGCGATGGCGGTGCGCGAGGTCGGCCTCGCCGCCGGCGAGCCGCCGACGCTGCGCGGCTACCCGCCGTCGCTGTTCGCCTCGCTGCCGCGCCTCGTCGAACGCCTCGGCTCCGACGAACGCGGCACGATCACCGGCCTGTTCACCGTGCTCGTCGACGGCGACGACATGAACGAGCCGGTCGCCGACGCCCTGCGCGGCTACCTCGACGGCCACATCGTGCTCAGCCGCCGCATCGCCGAACGCGGTCGCTTCCCGGCGATCGACACGCTCGGTTCGATCAGCCGTCTGATGCCCAAGGTCACCGCCGAGGACCACCAGCGCCGCGCGCGCCGCGTCCGCGAGCTGCTCGCGCACTACGAGGAGAACCGCGACCTGGTCTCGGTCGGCGCCTACCGCAAGGGCTCGGATCCGCTGCTCGACCAGGCGATCGCGAAGATCGGCGCGATCGAGGGCCTGCTGTACCACGGCGCGTCGTCGCGGCCGGCCGCGACGACGCCGCGGCTTCGGCCGCAGATAGCCGGCGGCGGCAGGTCGGTGCGGGCGGCAACGGGATACACAGCGCCTACGCTGCCGACCAGCCCAG
>CAYMRG010000113.1:0-11569 GCA_964392555.1 uncultured candidatus Brocadiaceae bacterium | reverse complement strand
GAAGCCGCGGCGCTGGCCGCGGCCAACAAGCGCGTCGGCAACATCCTCAAGAAGAGCGAGGCGCCGGTCGCGTCGACCGTGAACGCGGCGCTGCTGCACGAGCCGCAGGAGAAGGACCTTCACGCCGCGCTGCAGAAGGTCGCCGGGATCGCCAACCCGCACTTCGACGCCGGCAACCACCAGCAGGGCCTGATCGCCTGCGCGGCGCTGCGCGGTCCGGTCGACGCGTTCTTCGACAAGGTCATGGTCAACGCCGAGGACCCCGCGCTGCGGCAGAACCGCCTGGCGCTGCTGGCACAGCTGCACGCGCTGATGAACCGCGTCGCCGACCTCGCGCGGCTCGCGGCGTGATCGAGCGCCGGCGGCGCGCGTGGTGGCTTGCGTTCGCCACCGCTGCGGCCCTGTTCTGGGGCCTGCGCGCGGTCTACTGGGCGACGACCGAGGAAGCGCCGTTCTCCGACATGGCGGACTTCCGCCAGATCGCCGAGCACGTCGCGAACGGCGGCACGCTGGCCCACGACGAGTTCTGGCAGAGCTACCGCGCGCCGCTGCTGCCGCTGCTCGGCGCGCTGCAGATCCGCCTCACCGGCCACGGCCTGCTCGGGTGGCGCATCGGCCAGGCCCTGCTGCTGTTCGGCGGGCTGTGCTGGCTCGCGCGCGAGGTGTGGCACGCCACCGGCGCGCGCTGGCTCGCGCTGGCATTGCTGGTGGTCGTCGCGATCAGCCGACCGTCGGTGTTCTGGAGCCTGAAGTTCGCGAAGGAAGGTCTGCACGAGGCGCTGCTGTACTGGCTGCTCGCGATGGCGCTGCGGCTCTGCCGCCGACCGTCGTGGTGGCTCGCGTCCGCGACCGGCGCGCTGGCGATGGCGGCGACGCTGAACCGAAGCAACACGCTGGCCGCGCTGCCGATCCTCGCCGTCATGCCGCTGTTCCTCGGGCTGCCGTGGCCGCGCCGCGGGGCGCTCGCCGCGTGCGTGGTCACCGGCATCGCGCTCGCGTGGACGCCGTGGGGGCTCCGCACGAACGCGCTCTACGGCCGCCCGCTGGCGCTGACGACCGACGGCGCCGCGGTGATGCTCGACGGCCTGCACGACATCACGGTCCCCCAGCCCGACGGCACCGCGCTGCGCCTTCGCTACGACGAGCACATGCAGCAGGCGCAACACCGCTTCGCCAACGACGCCGAAGCCGACGCCTGGCTCGCGATCCAGGTGCGCCGCTGGGTGCTCGCCGATCCGCTGCGTTGGCTGCGCATCTGGCGCGACTTCGCCGCATCCAGCGCGTTCGGCCGCGAGATCACGCTGACGGCCGTGCCCCGCGGTCACCAGCTTCCGCCGGCGTTCGACTGGCTGCTGCTCGACAAGCACCGCTTCTCGACCTCGCTCGGCCTGGCCGGGCTCGCCCTCGCCGCGCTGCTGCGGCGTCGCCTCGCGCTGCTGGCGCTGCTGGTCGTGCCGCCATGGCTGCTCGCCTGCGCGTTCCTCGGCCTGCCGCGGCTGTTCGAGCCGATCGCGCCGCTGGTGAGCTTCGGCTCGATCCTGCCGGTCGCGATCTGTCTCGCCTGGCGGCGATCGGCGACACTGCGCCGATGCGCGACCTCGCCGCCCTCGGTCTCCTGAGTTTCGCCATCCTGGCCGCGTGTGCCACGGCGCCACGCGGCGTGCACCTTACGCGCCACGCCGACGTCGTCGACGTGACCCTCGACGGGCAGCCGTTCGCGACCGTGCACTGCGCCGCCGAGCCGCGCCCGTTCGTGTTCCCGCTGCTCGGCCCGGGCGGCACACCGATGACGCGCAGCTGGCCGATGGCCGAGGCGGACGGCGAGGAGCACGACCATCCCCACCACCAGTCGCTGTGGTTCGCGCACGGCGACGTCGACGGGTTCGACTTCTGGGCCGGCAAGGCACGCGGCGAACGGATCGCGCTCGACGGCGAGCCGCAGCTCGACGGCGGCAAGGTGCGCTGCCGCTACCGCTGGATCGCCGAAGGCATCGTGCTCGCGACCGAAGACCGCGTGCTAGCCTTCGGCGGCAGCGACACGGCGCGCACGGTCGACATCGACGTGACGCTGCAACCCGCGGCTCGGCCGCTGGTGCTCGGCGACACCAAGGAGGGAACGTTCGCGCTGCGCGTGCACCCGGCCCTGCGCGTCGATGGCAAGATCGCCACCGGGACGCTGCGCGACAGCGAAGGCCGCTCCGGCAAGGAGGTCTGGGGCCAGCGTGCGCGCTGGATCGACGACGTCGGCACGGTCGCCGGCCGCGCGGTCGGCGTCGCGATGTTCGACCATCCCGACAACCCGTCGCACCCGGTCTGGTGGCACGCGCGCACCTACGGCCTGCTGGCGGCGAATCCGTTCGGCGTCCACGACTTCGCGAAGCAACCGGCGGGCACCGGCACCGTCACCGTGCCGCTCGGCGGCGCGCTCCGCTGCCGCTACCGCGTGCTGCTGCATGACGGCGATCACGACGCAGCGCGCATCGACGCCGCCTACCGCGCCTGGGCCGGCAGGTGACCCGACGCTCGACGCTCAGCGGCGCGGCGCTGCGGGCACAGCGGGCACAGCGGGCGCAGCGGGCACAGCGGGCACAACGGTCGCAGCAAGCGCAGCGAACGGATCGCCCGGCCCGTTCGCGGGCCGCACCGCCGGCGCGCGCAGCACGAGCCGCGCGATGCGCCCCTGGTCGTCGAACGAACCGAAGCCGACGCGCCCCCAGCCGAGCGTGGTGTCGCTGGCGCTGAGCACCGGCTCGGGCGCGTCGTCCCACCAGACGCGGATCGTGCCCGCGGCGACGCGCCGCTCGACGCGCACGCGGTGCCAGACGCTGTCGCCCCAGTCGATGCCGCGCGCTGCCACCGGCGCGAGGTTCCCACGCGGCGCGTCGGCGACGCGGAACACGTTGTGTGCGTGTTCGTCGGGCGCCGGCGCCAGGTGTGCGTAGAGGAACCGCGTCGGCGACGCGAAGCCGAAGAACAGGCACAGATCGCGATGGCCGTAGTCGCGCCCGGTCTGCTGCACCAGGACGTCGAGGTCGAAGTCGGCGACCTCGACGTCGCGCAGCAGCGCAATCGACGTCGGCGAACGCACGGCGGGCCGGTAGCCGCTGTCGCCGAGCAGCTCGAGCGCCGGGCGATCGCCGTCGGGCGACCAACGCCAGCGCGACGGATCGCTGAACGCGAACCGCGTTGCGCAGTCGGCCGTCGCGAAGTCGACGGCTGCGACCACCGGCCACGCATCGGCATCCTGCGCCGTCGGCGCGATCGCGCACGCGGCGCACAGCACCGCGACCAGCGCCGCGACGCACGCGCCGCGCACGTCATACCTCCGTCGGTACCGCGAACCCGGCGCGGTAGTCGCGGGTTCGCAACTGCTGCGCCGCCGCGTTGCCGACGAACGACTCCGCCGTCGGATCGACGTCGAGCCGCGCACCGACGCAGAGCCGCGTCCTGTCGAGATCGACGTCGTTGGCCTCGAGGTGGTCGATCATGCGCTCGCACGCCTCGGCCAGCACGCGGTCGCCCTTCGCCGCGGCCAGGACCGCGTCCTTGCCCTGCGTTTCGCCGAGCCGATGCGAGACGTTGCCCAGGTGGCACAGGGCACTCGACAGGTGCCCTTCGGCGACGTCGGCGTGCAGGTCCTCGACCTTGCGGCTGCGCACCGCGGCGACGAAGTTGGCGAAGTGGTCGGTCGCGCCCGCGAACTTGTTCACGACCTTGCCGTCGGTGTCGTAGGCGATCGCCGAGCTGTAGTCCGGAATGCGCAGCTCGCCGCCTTCGCAGTGGACGACGACGCCGATGCGCAGGCCGTGGTAGCCGTCCATGCCCTTGCCCCAGTCCTCGTGCTGCGCCGCGCGATCGCGCGGCAGACCGCGCACCTCGAACACCAGCGGCGCGCGTTCGTAGCCGTGCACGACGATCTGTGTGTTGGGCGTGTCGCCGTCGTCGTCGTAGCCGAGCCGGCCACCGATGCTGACGGTGTGCTTCGGCAGCGCCGTCTCGCCGAGCACCCAGCGCGCGAGATCCATCTGGTGGATGCCCTGGTTGCCGACGTCGCCGCAGCCGGTCGCGAAGTCCCAATGCCAGTCGTAGTGCAGGTTCTTGCGATGCAGCGGCACCTTCGGCGCAGGGCCGCACCACAGGTCGTATTCGACAGAAGCTGGCACCGCGACGGGACCGTCGACCTTGCCGATGCTCGGCCGAGGCTTGTAGCAGAGGCCGCGCACGAGCCGGATCTTGCCGAGCTGCCCGGCCTGCGCGAACGCGATGCCGTCGGCGATGCCCTGGCTCGAGCGGCATTGCGTGCCGGCCTGGACGATGCGCTGGTACTTGCGAGCCGCGGCGACGAGCTGTCGCCCTTCGAAGACGTTGTGCGAGACCGGCTTCTCGACGTAGACGTCCTTGCCGGCCTGGCAGGCCCAGATGCCCTGCAAAGCGTGCCAGTGGTTCGGCGTCGCGATGCTGATCGCGTCGACGTCGTCGCGATCGAGCACGCGCCGCACGTCGGCGAACGTCATGACCTTCTCACCGCGGTCGGCGAACGCCTTCGCCGCCTGGTCGAGCACGTCGCGGTCGACGTCGACGAGTGCTGTGACCCGCACGCCCTCGAGCTTGCGGAAGCCTTCGATGTGGTCGCGGCCGCGGCCGCGCAGGCCGACGCACGCGATGCGCAGTTCGCCGTTGGGCTGCCAGCGCTGGCCCGGGAGCAGCCGCGGCACCGCGAGGCCCGCGAAGGCCGCGCCGGAGCCGCGCAGGAAGGTGCGGCGATCGAATCGGGTCATGGAAACTCCTCGACGCGCATGTTCGCGGACCGCGGTCGCACCGGCAATGCGCGACGTCGAGGAAGTCCGCCCCGGATTCGTCAGGCGGCGAGGCGTGGGCCGGTCAGCGCGACCAGGCGATGCCGTCGTCGCCGTCCCAGGTGACCGTCTCGCGTCGCCCTTCGAACGCGAATTCGAGCGCGATGCCGGCGCCGGCGGCGGCCGCGCGCAGTTCGGCGACGTGCCCGGGGCCATCGCCGCGCACGGCCTCGAGCACGGTCGCGAACACCGCGCGGTCGCCGGTGCGCCGCAGCAGCACCAGCGGCGCGCGCTCGGTCACCGACCGGAACGGCCCCGTGTCGATGCGCACCTCGGTGCCCGGCGCGCCGGCAGTCCACAGGCGCGTGCCCACCGGTTCGCCGTCGAACCGCACCGCGATCGCCTCGCCCGACCGCCCGGCGCCGAGCCAGGTGACGAACTCCTCACCGGCGAACCCGAGCGGCTGTTCGGGCGCCGTCGCGGCCGTCGTGCACGCCACGCGCGGCGCCGCGTCGTGGTAGACGAAGTCGAAGGTGTGCTCACCCGTGCCGCGCAGCAGGTCGAGCACGATCAGGCAGCGTTCGTCGAGCAGCAGGCAACGGCGGTGCTCGACGCCGCGGTAGGCCTCGGTGCGCGCCGCCGCGGCGGTGAACGCCTCGCCGTCGACGAAGCCCAGCAGCTCGCCCGACGCGCCCGGCTGCGACCTGCCGTCGACGACGACCGCGTCGTGCGCAACCGTGGCGCGGTACCAGCCGTTGTGGATCGGCAGCCGATAGGCCTGGCTGGCCGCGCGCCCCGGGTCGACGCCGCGCTCGGTGCCGAGCGCGTGCCAGACGAACGACAGCTTGTCGAAGTGCCCGTGGAAACCGCCGAACGGACCGAACACCAGCATCGCGGAGCTCGCCGCGTCGCCCTGGCCGCGGCGCAGCAGCGCGTGGCCGGCGTCGGCGAACAGCTCGCTGCGCGCGACCGGCAACGCGTTCGCGGGTCCGCCGGCGACGGCCACCGCGCGGCCGAACCGCACGCTGTCGAAGCTCGCCGCGCGCGGCAGCGCCGGCGTGAACACCGGATCGCCGGTCGCCGCCAACGCGATCTCCGCCAGCGGCGCGACCTGATCGGCGCGCGAGCTGACGTCGTCGCCGAGCCGCGGCAGGCTGCCGTCGGCCAGCGCGTAGCGCACCGGCAGCGCGACCATGCGCCGCAGCCCCGGATGGCGCCACAGGTCGATCCCCGCGGCGCGCGCGGCCTCGGCGTGCGCGACCAGGCCGCGCAGCGTGTAGAGGTGGTAGCCCCACGAATTCTCGTGCCACATGCCCTCGGCCGAGACGCACGTCGCGAGCTGGAACGCGAACCCCTGCTTCGGCGCCAGCACCGCGCGCCGCAGCCACTCGTCGTCGCCGAGCAGCACGCCACCGGCGAACATCGCCGCGTTGTGCCACGTCTGCCAGTTGCTGGTGCCACGCGAGCACTTCGCGACGTTCTCGACCAGCGGCCGCACGAGGTGCGCGAGCACCTGGCTGCGCTGCGCTTCGTCGAGGTGCGGCCAGACGAGGTCGATCGCCGGCGCGATCTGCGTCGCGAACGACGCCGCCTCGGTCAGCGTCTGGTCGTAGACGTGCCCACCGCTGTCGCCCGGCGGTTTGCCGGGCGCGGCATTGGCGTGGTACGGGTAGCCCTCGTAGCGCTGCGCGTAGCCGAGCAGCACCGCGGCCGCGTCGTCGCCGAACGCCCGTTCGCCGGTCAGCGCGAACGCCCACGCCGCGCCGAGCGCGCGCGCGAGGTTCGTGCCGTGGGCCCGCGCGAACAGCACGTCGTCGTAGGGCGGCCCGCTGTAGATCTTCTCGCAGCGCGGGCAGCGATGGTGCGTGTCGTCGACGGTCTGCAGCGCGACCTGGCACGCGTCGCACTGGTACCACTGGTTGTGGCGCGCGCCGCGCGGCGGGAACTGCAACGGTTCCGCGAGCTGTCGCCGCGCCGCGTCGACCTTCGCGCGCACCAGCGGCGCCAGCGCCGCATCGGCGAGCGCCGCGCGCAGCCGCTGCAGTTCGGTTGGCGTGCAGGCGAGCACGGGGCCGCCGTCCGCGGACCGCTGCGGCGCAGTGAGCGCGGCGGCGGCGGGTGCGTTCCAGCTCCCTTCCTGAGCGCGCGCCGCACCAGCCGCGAGGAACGCCATCACCAAGGGCCCAACCTGCGCGCGTGGCTTCATCGGACCACCAGCGCCACCGCACCGGCGACCAGGATCGCACCCGTGCCGAGCAGCACGTAGCCGCGGATGCCGCGCCCCATCGCGACGGCCATCGCGGTCTTGACCACCGTGTTGCTCGCCGACGCGATGGCGATCGCGGTCACGGCCAGCGCGATCGCGCCCGGCTCGACGCGCGCCCGCTCGGCCATCGACAGCGTCAGCGCGTCGACGTCGGTGAGGCCCGCGATCGCCGCGACCAGCAGCGCGCCGCTCTGCGGCAGGTAGCGCTGGGCGAGCTGCAGCAGCATCTGCACGACCGCGAAGACCAGCGCGAACTTGGCCGCGGACAGCAGCGAGAACGGGTTCTTGACCGGCACGTCGGCACCGACCGCCGTGCTCCGGCCGCGCGCCAGCAACAGCCCCGCAACGACGCCGCTCGCGAGGCCCATCGCCGCGAACGGCACCACCAGCTCGCCGAACAGCGCCGGGCAGACGACCGACGCGACGACGACGACGCGCACGAACATCACGGTCCACGCCAGCAGCACGCCGCCGGCGAGCTGCCGCGGCGACTGCCCCGGTTCGCGGCTCTGCTTGACGAACGTCAGCGTGACCGCGGTCGAGCTGACCAGGCCGCCGCTCGCCGCCGTGATCGCGATGCCGCGCCCCGGCCCGAGCCAGCGCGTCGCGACGTAGCCGACCAGCGACAGCCCCGAGATCAGCAGCACCAGCAGCCACAGCTTGTACGGGTTGATCGCGCCCCGCGGGTCGATCGCGCGATCGGGCAGGATCGGCAGTACGACGAACAT
The DNA here is from genome assembly GCA_964392555.1 of uncultured candidatus Brocadiaceae bacterium. Classification (GTDB taxonomy): domain Bacteria; phylum Planctomycetota; class UBA1135; order UBA1135; family UBA2386; genus CAYMRG01. The sequence goes on along the minus strand of CAYMRG010000113.1, from coordinate 3,779 downwards.
CGCCAGCAGGAAGCGCATCGCGACCAGCACGTCGTCGCTGCCGAGCTTCTCGACGAGCCCGTGCAGCAGCCCCTTGTAGGCGAGCAGCGCCGCGGTCGTCACGCCGAGCGCGATCGCCAGTTCGCGCTGCCCGGTCGTCGCGAGCGCGCCGAGCAGGCACGTCAGCAGCGCCGCGAACTCGGTCGTCAGGCCGAGGCTGGTCGGCCGCTGCTTCGCCGCAGCGACGTAGCCGGCGACCACGAAGGCGGCGACCGCCAGCAGCGCCGCCGGCAGCAGCCACGGATGCGCGAACGCGACCGACAGATGCCCGGTGACCGCGCCGACCAGCGCGAGCAGCACGAAGCTGCGCAGGCCGGCCGTGCCGTAGCCCTCGCGCATGTTGCGCTTCTCGCGCTCGACGCCGATCAGCGCACCGAGCAGCAGCGCGGTCGCGAAGTTGCCGAGCACCGCGAGGTCGAGGCCGTTGGCTGCCGCGGCGCCGTCAGCGGGCGGCAACATCGGCCGCCTCGCCGGTCACCGACAGGAAGACCTCTTCGAGGCTGTTGCCCTCGCTCATCGCGCGCGGCACGAGGCCGAGGTCGAGCACCGCGCGCATCACCGCGAGCACCGTCGCCTCGGCGGCGACACCGTCGGGAATCGCGAGGTGCACGCGGTACCGCTGCGGTCCGCGATCCTCGATGCTGGCGACCCCGGCCAGCGCGCGCAGCGTGCCGCGTTCGCCGTCGGTGAGCGGCCGCGCGAACGTCAGCTCGACGATGCGACCCTGCCGCGTGATGTCGTCGACGGAGCCGGCCCGGACCAGGCTGCCCTTGTGCAGGATCGCGACGTGGTCGCACAGCTCCTGGATCTCGGCGAGGTTGTGCGAGCTGATCACGGTCGTGACGCCGCGCGCCCGCTGCAGCCCGCGGACCAGATCGCGGATCTGCCGCGCGTTCTGCGGATCGAGCCCCGACGTCGGCTCGTCGAGCAGGATCACCTCGGGCGAACCGAGGAACGCCTGCGCGATGCCCATGCGCTTCAGCATGCCGTGCGACAGCGCGTGGATGCCGCGTCTCTTGTACTCCGCGATGCCGACCAGCTCGAGCGCGTCGGAGACCTCGCGCTCGGCGGTCGCCTGGTCGCTGCCGTCGAGCCGGCGCAGGAACGCGAGCTGGTCGAGGATCGGCACGTTGCGCTGGAACGACGCGTCCTGCGGCAGGATCGTCATGCGCCCCTGGAGCTGCGCGACGTTACGGATGTCGGTGCCGAGCACGCGCAGCGTACCGCCGTCGGCGGCGAGGAAGCCCGCGGCGATCGAGAACAGCGTCGTCTTGCCGGCCCCGTTCGGCCCGAGCAGGCCGAAGATCGAGCCCTGCGGCACGTCGAAGGTGACGTCGTCGAGCGCCTTCGTGCGATCGAACGACTTGGTGAGGCTCTGGATGCGCAGCGCGGGTTCGCTCATGGTCGCCTCACAGGTCCCGCGTCGTGAACTTGCGGTAGCCGAGGCCCGCGTAGACCAGCGTCAGCAGCGCGCAGCCGCCGACCGCGAGCGCCACCTGCGCCGCCTCGGGATGGAACAGCCGCGTCTGGAAGCCCCACGGCAGGAGGTAGTTCAGGTAGCGCGCGGCGTCGAGCTGCATGCCGCCGTAGACCGCGAACAGCGGCACGCCGCCGATCACGACCGAGGCGATCGTCAGCGAGGCGAATGCCGAGCCGGTGCACGCCGAGACCCACGCGCAGAGCGCGATGTACGGCAGCGAGACGACGGCCAGCGCGACCGTGCCGTAGGCCTGCCACTGCAGCAGGTCGCTCCACGGATAGACGCGCAGCTTCAGCCCCATGTAGAGCGTCACGGTGGCGCCGACCAGCAGCAGCACGAGCAGGAACGTCAGCACCATGCCGAGCAGGCGACCGACGTAGATGCTGCCGCGGTCGGTGCGCAGCAGCTGGTAGCGGAGCTGCCGCGTGCCGATGTCGCTCGAGTAGAGGTTGAACGCGCCGAACGCGACGATCAGCGGCCAGCCGAACAGCAGCACGAGGAAGATCGCCGACAAGGCACCGGGGCGGTCCTTCAGCAGGTAGTCCGCCCAGACCTCGCTCGGCGTCGGCTCGCTCGGCCAACGCGCGCTCGCCGCGCTCTCCGCTTCGCCCGTGCCCGAATCGAGCATCCACGCGACGACCGGCTTCGCCTGGTCGGTCAGCAGCTTCAACGCGCGTTCGCGCGCCGCCTGCTCGTCCTGGTTCTTGCTGTGCTCCTGGATCTGCCGGCCGGCGATCTCGACCGGCTGCAGCATCAGGTGCGCGACCAGGAGGCCGAACGTCAGCGACAGCAGCAGGAAGACCAGGCCGATGCCACCGCGCACCGAGTAGCGCGCGCTGTGGCTGGCGATCAGGAGGGTCTGGCGCGTGTTCATGGCGACGTTCGGCCGTCGATCAACGGACGAAGTCGTGCTTGAACGTGCCGTTGATCAGGATCAGCGTCAGCAGCGGGTAGACGAGACCGATGATCGTGCCGATGTTGAAGCCACCGCCGGCCTTGTTGGTGACGACGATCGCCATGCCAAGCGCCGAGCCGATCGAGATCACCGCATAGAGGTTGCCCAGCGAGCGGCCGAGGAACTTCTTCTGCTGCAGGTAGCCGACGCCCGAGACGATCAGCAGCACGGCCGTGACCGCCGACAACGCCAGCATCGCATAGAAGACGCCGATGCCGATCTCCTCCCACGCTCTGGCCATGTCCTGCTGGGCCTTGACGAGTTCCTGGTTCTCGCCCTTGGCCGCCTCCTTGTTGATGAAGGCCATGATCGCCAGCATGCCGAACGAGCCGAGCACGCCGAAGCCGCCAAAGACGAAGTTGAGAACGGCCAGAGCAGTCAGGCCACCGGGACGCTTTCCTTCCGACATTGAGATCTCCGAGAGAGTGGGAACGGCGGGCATTCAACGCGACCGCGACCCGATGACAAAGCCCAAACGCGGCTCTCGGTGGCCAAAGCGGCTCCGTAGACTGTCGCCATGCGACCGATATCCCCCTGCATCGCCCTGGCCGCCACGCTGGCCGCCGGCTGTGCGAGCCACCCGAACTCCGACATGGCGACCGCCAACCAGCCGCCGAGCAAGTCCGTCGCGAACGCGGCGCTCAATCCGTTCCTCGCGCCGAGCCCCCTGCCCTACCAGACGCCGCCGTTCGACCGCATCAAGGACGAACACTACCTGCCGGCATTCGTCGAGGGCATGCGCCAGCACCTCGCGGAGGTGCAGGCGATCGCGACGGCCGAGGAGCCGCCGACGTTCGCCAACACGATCGAGGCGCTCGAGAAGAGCGGCGCCCTGCTGACGCGCGTCAGCAAGGTGTTCTTCAACCTGACCGAGTCGACGACCAACCCCGCGATCCAGAAGGTCCAGGCCGAGGTCGCGCCGAAGCTGGCCGCGCACCAGGACGAGATCTACCTCGACAAGGCGCTGTTCGCGCGCATCCAGGCCGTCTACGCTGCGCGCGCCAAGCTGACCGGCCCCGAACAGCAGCGACTCGTGGAGCGCTACCACACGACGTTCGTCCGCAACGGCGCCCAGCTCGACGACGCGGCGCAGGTGCGCCTGCGCAAGCTCAACCCGCTGATGAGTCACGATCCGCCTCGTGATAGCGACCGTCTGCCGGCTCAACCCCTGCCCCTGCCGGTCAGCTGGAACGATGCTCCCGCTCTACGCCTGAACCTGCGCTACTTTTTGCAACAAGGCAAGCTCTGGCGCCAACAGGCCAGTGAACCACCCTGGGAGATTGCCGAGATCAACCCGGATTTTCA
>CAYMRG010000112.1:0-11580 GCA_964392555.1 uncultured candidatus Brocadiaceae bacterium | reverse complement strand
GCCCGGTGTGCGGTCGCCTGCTCCACGCCGGAGCCGGTCAAGCAGACCGGCAACACGCCGGCTGCAGCCGTGGCGGCCAATTCCCAAGTGCGTCTCGAGATCGGCCGGAACATTTGAGGGGGCTGTGCCACCGCCGTGCGCGGTGCCCTCGGCAGCTTCCCGGGTGTCAAGGCGATCGACATCAAGGTCGGCGACCCGGACTTCGTCGTCCACTACGACGCGACGAAGACCAACGTCGACAAGATCGTCGCGCAGCTCAAGACCGCCGAACCCGAAGCGAAGGTCAAGGGGTGATCGCCATGCACAAGCTATTCCTCACGGGCGCTCTCGCCCTGTTCGCGGTGGCCTGCACCAAGACGAGTGACACGGTCACCCAGGCTCCGGGCAACACGCCCGCGGCCAACACGCCCGCCGTCGCCGGTGACGCGCAGGTTCGGCTCGAGATCGGACGAACGATTTGAGGTGGCTGCCTCACCGCCGTGCGCGGTGCCCTCGAGAAGTTCCCCGGTGTCGCCAAGATCGACATCAAGCTGAACGACCCGGACTTCGTCGTTCACTACGACAGCAAGCAGACGACGGTCGACAAGATCGTCACGCAGCTGAAGACCGCCGAGCCCGGCGCGAAGGTCAAAGCCTGAGACGGGTCGCCCAGGGCGACCCGTCTCAGCGGTACCCAGACGCCGCAACGCGGGGCCTTGCTCCGCGGTGATCGAGCATCCGGCCCCGCTGCGGCGTCGAACTGGGCCGGTTCGCCCACAGGGCGACCCGTCTCAGCGGTCTCCCGGACGCCGCAACGCGGGGCCTTGCTCCGCGGTGATCGAGCATCCAGCCCCGCTGCGGCGTCGAACTGGGGCCGGCTCGCCCACAGGGCTGGGCGGCCCCGTCGGCCGCGCGGCATCGGAATTCCCGGTGCCGCGCACCCTTTGCGGGCCGTCGGGGGATCGTGTGATGTGCCGCCGACCGTGACCAGCCGCTCCGAACCGACCGATCGCCGCGACCTCGCGGCCGGGATCGACGACCTGCGCCCCGCGCTGTGGCGCTACCTGCGCGTGCTCGGCGCGGACGCGGCGACGGCCGACGACCTCGTGCAGGATGCGTTCGTCGTCGCGCTGCGGCGGCCGGACTTCGACGCCAGCGTGCGCGGCGCCGCGTTCGTGTTCCTGCGGACGACGGCGCGCCATCTGTGGCTGAAGTCGCTGCGTCGGCGCGTCGACGAGCGCGAGATCGACGAAGCCGACCGCGTCTGGGACGCGCGCTGTGGCGACGGCGCCGGCGACGACTACGTCACCGCGCTGCGCGCCTGCGTCGCCGAACTTCCCGAACGCAGCCGCGCGCTGCTCGAAGCGACCTACGGCGAACGGCGCGGCCGCGCGGCCTCGGCCGTGGCGTTGGGGCTCACGGCTGACGGCATCAAGAGCGCGCTGCGCCGGTTGCGCGCGGCCCTGCACGACTGCATCACGCGCCGGCTCGCGGAGGAAGCATGAACACCGAACGCCATCCCGCCGAAGAACGTCTGCTCGACGCCGCGCTGGCGCAGGTCCTCGCCGTTCGCGAGCCTGCGGTGGCGCCGCGTCGCCGGCACCTGCTGGCTGCGGCGCTGGTGCTGCTGGGGGTGGGCGTCGTCGCGGCGACCATGTGGTCGCTGCGGCAGCGCAACGACGTCGCGGTGGCGCCCGAGCCGCAGGAACCGGAGTCGGCGCCGCTGCCCATGGAGGTTCATGCCGACGGCGCCGCCGCGCTGGCCGAGCTGCCGGCGGGCACCGTCAACCTCGTGCTCGCCACCATGGGGCCGGACGACCTGGTCGCCCTGCGTCGGTTCCCCGGGGTGCGCCGGCTCGCGCTGCGGGCGAAGCCGGGCATCGCCGGCGCGCCGCCCGCGGGACCGACGTGGGATGCCGCGCGCGACCTCGCCGACGCGCTGCGCCCGCTCGCCGACCTGCCCATGCTGGAGGTCCTCGAACTGCCATGGCCGCTCGAAGTTCAGCCTGCGCAGCTCGCGCCGCTGGCCGGTCTGCGGCACCTGCGCTCGCTGAAGTTCGGCAACGCGATCTGCACGCCGGCGCATGCCGACGCGCTCGCGGTGCTGCCGGCGCTGCGCAGCCTGACGCTGCTGATCGCGGCGGTCGACGCGGCGTTCCTGCGCCGGCTCGGGCTCGCCCCGCGTCCGGTGACGGAGCTCAACCTCGAAGGTTGCCCAGGCCTCGACGACGAGGCGTTCGCGGCGCTCGGCACGCTGCGCAGTCTCCGCCAGCTCTCGGTCTCCGACCAGGACAGCGAAGGCACGACGTCGGTCGCCGGCAAGTCGTACCGCTTCCGCACGCTGGGCGCGGCGGCGTTCGCCGCGTTCGCCACGCTGCCGGAGCTGCGCGAACTCCGCCTCGACGAATCCGCGTTCAACGGCGCGTTGCTGGCGAAGCTGCCGCTCGGCCTGCGCCTGCTCGATCTCGGGTTTCGACCGATGAACGGGGCGGAGGCCGCGCACCTGGCGCGGCTCACGAACCTTCGCAAGCTGACGTTCGCCTGTGGCCTCGCGCCCGAGGATGCGGTCGACGTGTTGCCGTCGCTGCACCTCACGGACCTCGACTACCGTGGCTCGTTGACGCGCGAGCTGCTCGCCGCGTTCGCCGCGCAGCGCGGCCTCGAGTCTCTGGCGGTGCGCATCCGGAGCGAGATCGATCTGGCATCGCTCGCGTCGGCGCCGGCGCTGCGCGTGCTCACGCTGCGTGGCCAGCGACTCGACGGCAAGGTCGAATTCACCCCGACGCTCGCCATGCTGCGCCCGCTCGCCGCATCGACCTCCCTGCAGCAGCTCTCGCTGATCGACCTCGATCTGCCGAGCGACCAGGTCGCAGCGCTGTTCGGCGGTCGCCCGATCACGATCCTGACGGGCGGCACGAACTGATCGCGCGCCCGCCGCGGCCGCTCACGCCGGACTGAACCCCTCGGGCAGCACCTTGCGCCCGCGCTTGCCGGCCTTCGCCGCATCGACGGCATCGGCGAGCACCGATTCGAGCACCGCGATGTAGTCGAGGTAGCGCTTGCGGCCGTCGTCGGTCAGCCGGCACAGCGTCTGCGGCCGGCGGCCGCGGAAGCCCTTCTGGATCTCGACGATGCCCGCCTCCTGCAGCACCGTCAGGTGCCGCGACAGGTTGCCGTCGGTCAGGTTGCACAGCGCCTTGAGGTCGCTGAACACCAGCCCGTCGACCTTCGCCGCGAGCGACGTCAGGATGCCGAGGCGCGCCTTCTCGTGCAGCACGCGGTCGAGGCCGTCGTAGGCGTAGCGACCCTCGGTCGGATTCTTGCGGTCGGTCATGCGAGCCTCCCGTCGGCTTCGTTGCGTTCGTGGAACCACCACAGGATCGCGGCGAGCGCGAGCTGGCCGGTCGCGAACGGCAGCCCCATCGCCCACGGTTCGAGTGCGCCTTCGCCGAACGTCAGGCACGCGGTGCCGCTGGCGAGGAACAGGACGCCGATCGCCCACGCGGGTGCGGGCAGCATGCGGTGCGCGGCGAGGTTGCCGACGCCGAACAGCAGTTGCCACAGGCCCGGCAGGATCCACAGCTCGTGCGGCAGCCGCGTCGCGACGAGCCAGGTCACGACCGCGCCGGCGACCAGGCTCGGCGCGAACTGCACCGCGGCGACGCGCGCGTTCTCGCGACCGAGCGAACCGCCGCGCAGCGCGCGCCGCATGACGAGGAACGTCGCGACCACGCCGCTGAGCACCGCGGCACCGACCCACAGCGCGAGGTAGCGCGCCGGATCGCGGGTCGGATCGCGGACCAGCTCCTGCTGTGCGATCGCGGTGGCGACGGCGAGCAGGCCCGACAGCGCGACCGGGATCGCGCGCAGGCTGCGCAGGCTCTCGGTGGCGGCGAGTTGTCGCTGGATGGTGGAGATCTGGTCGAGGGCGTCGCGGAGTTCCATGGCGAGCGGCTTTGCGTGGAAAAGTATACGGCGATCCCGAGCCGTCAAGCCGCCCCTTACGCAGGGCTTACCCGCAAGAGGCGCACTCGCACGTCTAGTGGGCCGATCGACGACCCCGCGAGGTGCGCATGCGAAGCCCGACCATCCCGTTCCTGATCTGTTGCGCTGCAGCGACGATGCTGCCGGCCCAGGCGCCGGCTCCGGCGCCCCACCAGTGGATCGTGCCAGGTCGATCCGTGATCGCGCCCGGCGGCGCGGTGCCGGTGCAGCTCACCGCCGCCCGGGCGCTGGTCGAGATCCGCGATCGCGCGGCGACCACCACGCTCGAGTTCACGGTGACCAACCCGTCGCCGGCGATCGCCGAGGCCGCGATCCTCGTGCCGGTGCCGGAGGAGGCCGCGGTGTCGAGCTTCACCTTCGAGGGCAGCGCCGCCGAACCGAACGCGCGCATCCTGCCGCGCGACGAGGCGCGCCGGCTCTACAACGACATCACGCGGCGGCTGCGCGACCCGGCGCTGCTCGAATTCGTCGACTGGCGCTGCCTGCGCAGCTCGGTGTTCCCGGTGCCGGCCAACGGCTCGCTGCGCGTGCGCCTCGCCTACGACCACGTGCTCGAGGCCGACGGCAACCGCGTCGACTACGTGCTGCCGCGCAGCGAGATGCTCGGCGCGAGCGCGCCGTGGGCGGTCGACGTCGACCTCGAAGCGCGCGCGCCGCTGGCACTCGCCTACTCGCCGAGCCACGAACTCGCGACCGAACGGCTCGCGCCGAAGCACTGGCGCCTCAGCGTCACGCCGCACAGCCGCCGCGATCCCGGCGCGTTCCGGCTCTGCTTCACGACGACCGCCGATCCGAGCCGGCCGACCGCGTCGCTGTTCGCCTACCCCGATCCGAAGGTCGGCGGCGGCTACTTCCTGCTGGTCGCCGAAGGACCGACGCTCGCGCCGCCGCCGCTGCGCCGCGAGGTGACGCTGGTGCTCGATCGCTCGGGCAGCATGGCGGGTCGCAAGCTCGAGCAGACGCGCGCCGCGGCGTCGCAGATCCTCGAGGCGCTCGCCGACGGCGAGGGCATCCAGCTGATCGAATTCGGCAACACGGTCGGCAGCGCGTTCCCGCAGCCGGTCGCGAAGAGCGCCGAGAGCATGGCGGTGGCGCGCGCCTGGCTGCAGAACGTGCGGCCCAACGGCGGCACCAACCTCCACGACGCGCTGCTCGAAGCGCTGCGCGCGCCGGCGCTGCCGGGCACGCTGCCGCTGGTGCTGTTCCTGACCGACGGCGTGCCGACGGTCGGCCAGGTGCGCGAGAGCGCGCTGCGCCAGCTCGTCGCGACCGGCAATCCCAACGCGCGCCGCGTCTTCTGCTTCGGCGTCGGCAACGACGTCAACGTGCCGCTGCTGGATCGCATCGCCGAGGACACCCGCGCGGTCACGACCTACGTGCAGCCCGACGAGGACGTCGAGGTCAAGGTCGCGCGCACGTTCGCGCGGCTCGGCAAGCCGCTGCTCGCCGAACCGGTGCTGTGCACGCTCGACGGCGCCGGTGCGCCCGATGGCCGCCTGGCCGACGTGCTGCCCGCTCGCTTGCCGGACCTCTACGCCGGCGACCAGGTGGTGCTGCTCGGTCGCTACCGCGGCAACGCCGATCTGCGCTTCGAGCTGAAGGGCACCGCGCACGACGGCGAGCGCCGCTTCGAGTTCGCGTTGCCGGTCGCCGGGGCGGCGACGCGCTTCGCGTTCGTGCCGCGCCTGTGGGCGAGCCGCCAGATCGCGTTCCTCGTCGACGAGCTGCGGCAGAAGGCCGGCGACCTCGGCGGGCCGCCGCAGATCGCCGGCACCGATCCGTTCCAGGCGCCGCAGCTCCGTGAGCTGCGCGACGAGATCCTGCGGCTGTCGACCGAGTTCGGCGTGCTCGGCGAATACACGGCGTTCCTCGCCACCGAGGGCAGCCGGCTCGACGACTGGAACGCGCTGAGCATGGCGTGCCAGGAGACGCTGACGCTGCGCGCCGTCGACACGCGCTCGGGGCTCGCGGCCGTCAACCAGGGCCAGAACCTCTGGGCGCAGAAGGCCCAGGACCGGGCCAACTACTTCAACAGCTACCTCGGCGCCGATCTGCGGCCGGTCGAGAGCCTCAATGTGCAGCAGGTCTGCGACCTCGCGCTGATCAAGCGCGGCGACCAGTGGATCGACAGCCGCTCCGTCGTGCAGCGGCGCCTCGACGTCGACGAGGTCGTGCCGTTCGCCAGCGAACGCTACTTCGCGCTGGTCGAGCTGCTCGCCCGCGAAGGCCGCGCCGCGGCGATCGCCGTCAAGGGCGAGGTGCTGCTCAACGTCGCCGGTCGCAATTGCCTGTTCTCGGCGCCGGTCGCCGAGTTCCCGAACAACCCCGAACCGTCCGTTCCGACCCAGTCCAAGGAGATCGTCCGATGATCCGCCCACTCTCCGTTTCGCTGTTCTCCGCCGTGCTCGCGGCCCAGGCGCCGCCGCCGGCGATCCCGACGACGCCGATCGTCGCCGCCACGAAGGCGCAGGCCGCTGCCGCGCGCGACGTCGACCTGGCAATCTGCCTCGACATCAGCGGCAGCATGCAGGGGCTGATCGACGCCGCGCGGCAGAACCTCTGGGCCGTCGTCAACGAGCTGGCGACGCTGAAGCCCGAGCCGCGCTTGCGCGTCGCGCTGCTGACCTACGGTTGCACGACGCACGACCAGGCGGCCGGCTGGGTCAAGATCGAGACGCCGTTCACGTCGGACCTCGACAAGGTGTCGCAGATGCTGTTCGCGCTGTCGACCAACGGCGGCGACGAATACGTCGAGCGCGTCATGCAGACCGCGCTGGAGCAGCTCGAGTGGAGCGGCGATCCGGCGGCGCTGAAGCTGCTGTTCGTCGCCGGCAATGAGCCCGCGACGCAGGATCCCAACATCCCGGCCGGCACCGAGAGCCGCGCCGCGATCGCGCGCGGCATCGTCGTCAACGCGATCCACTGCCGGCCCGAGGGGCACGAGGACGAGGCGGGCTGGCGCGAGGTGGCGAAGCTCGCCGACGGCCAGTTCGCGGCGATCGACCACAACGAGCAGAACGTCGTCGCGACGCCGTTCGACGAGCAGCTGTCGGCGCTGAGCGTCGCGCTGAACACCACCTACGTGCCGTTCGGCAAGGATGCGGGCGTGTGGGTCGCGAACCAGGCGGCGCAGGACGGCAACGCGCTGAAGCTGAACGCCGCGGCGTCGGCCCAGCGCTGCCAGACCAAGGCGTCGGGGCTCTACTTCAACGCCAACTGGGACCTCGTCGACGCCTGCAAGGATGCGAAGTTCGAGCTGGCCAAGGTCACCAAGGAAGACCTGCCCGAGGCGCTCCGCGGCATGTCGCTCGCCGAGCTGCAGGCGCACGTCGCCGGCAAGCGCGGCGAGCGCGAGAAGCTGCAGGCCCAGGTCGCGGACATCGGCCGCAAGCGCGACGCGTTCGTGCTCGAGGAGCGGAAGAAGGCGGGCGCGCAGGGGCAGAAGCACTTCGACGAGGTCGTGCTCGAGAGCGTTCGGCAGCAGGCGGAGGCGCGCGGGTTCGCGCGGCCGGAGCCAGCGAAGTGCGAACCGGCGAAGGACGAACCGGCCAAGGACATCGACTCGCCGTTCACGCCGGTGATCAAGGACGCGGTGAAGGAATACCGCACGTTCGCCTGTGTCACGGGCAAGGCCAAGGTCGCCCCGACCGACTGCCGCATGCCGCCTGCGATGGCGCGTCTGTCGTCGGCCGAACGCGAGCACGGCCGGAAGCTCTACCTGCTGTTCGCGCGGCAGGCCGACGGCATGGACTACGTGGTGCCGGGCAAGCCGGCGGACGTCGGCCAGACGCTGGTCAAGGAAGCCTGGCAGGCGGTCGAAGGACCGGCGACAGGTGCCACCGAGGCCTCGGCGCGGTATCCGGGCGGCATGGCGGTCGAGCACGACGGCAAGGCCTTCCACGGCGGCGACGCCGCGGGCCTGTTCGTCATGCACAAGCTCGCCGCCGACACGCCCGACACCGACCAGGGCTGGATCTACGGCACCATCGATCGCCGCGGCATCGTCACGGCCGCCGGCCGCGTCGCGAGCTGCATGAAGTGCCACGTCGAGGCGCCCGAGGATCGTCGGTTCGGGCTACGCTGAGCGCGTGGATGCCATGAAGACCGTGCTGGTGGTCGAGGACGACGCCGCGATCCGCCGCGGCCTGGTCGATGCGCTGCAGTTCGCCGGCTACACGGCGATCGCCAGTGCCGACGGCCGCGACGGCCTGCAGACGGCGCTGGCCGCGGAGGTCGACCTCGTCGTGCTCGACGTCGTCCTGCCGCACAAGGACGGCTTCCAGGTGCTCGCCGAGATCCGCAAGTCGCGGCCGGCGCTGCCGGTGATCCTGGTGACCGCGCGCGGCGCCGAGCAGGATCGCGTGCACGGCCTGCAGACCGGCGCCGACGACTACGTCGTCAAGCCGTTCTCGAGCAAGGAGCTGCTGGCGCGCGTCCAGGCGGTGCTGCGGCGCAGCGCCGAACGACCGTCCGACGTCGGCCGCATCTCGCTGGCCGGGCGCTCGATCGACTTCGACCGCCGCGAGGTGGCGCGCGCCGACGGCAGCAAGGCGCTGCTGTCCGATCGCGAGGTCGCGCTGCTGCGCTACCTGGTGCAGAACCGCGGTCGCGCGATTTCGCGCAACGAGATCCTCGAGCGCGTCTGGGGCCTGTCGCCGGCGGGGCTGACGACGCGCGCGATCGACATGCACGTCGTCAACCTGCGCGAGAAGCTCGCCGATCCGCCGCACGCCCCCGAGGTCGTGCTGACCGTGCGCGGCGTCGGTTACATGCTGGCAGGGGCGCAGCCGTGAACGCCTGGCGCGCCCGCACGTGGTCGTGGTTCGCCGTGATCGCGGTGCTGCTCGGCGGCGTCATGGTCTGGCTGACGACGACGCTGCTCGCGGCCGATCGCAACGAGACCGAGGCGCGCCGCCAGGCCGCCGTGCACGAGAAGTTGCGGCTCGCGCTTTGGCGCATGGACAGCTGGTGGGCGCCGCAGCTCGCGCGCGAGGCCGTGCGGCCGGCGGGCGAGTACCAGCCGTTCGCGCCGGCGCCGGTGGCCTGGACGCAGGGCTTCCACAGGCTCGGCGCGGACCAGGTGCTGACGACGTCGAACCTGGTCGGGCGGCGGCTGCCGCTGATCGAGCTGCACTTCGAGATCGGGGTCGACGGGACGTTGTCGAGTCCGCAGGCGCCGACCGGCAACGCGCGCGACGTCTGCGAGGCCAACGGCATCGCCGGGGCGGTGCTCGACACCGCGTCGGCGCGGCTCGACGCGTTGCGACCGCGGCTCGCGTCCGTGGCGCTGCGGCAAGGCATGCAGACCGCCGAGCGCGAGCTGCGCGTGCTGTCCGCCTGCGTGATGGCGCCCGAGGACCAGGTCTCGCAGGTGCAGCAGAGCGCGGCCGAGTACAACAACCGGCAGCAGCTGGCGGTCGGCAACGCGATCCGCGCCAACATCGACACCCAGGCGCTGCTCGCGCCGCCGGCGACGGTCGGGCCGCTGGTGCCGTTCTGGCTCGATGGCGAAGGCGCCGACGGCGCGATCCTGGTGTTCGCACGCAGCGTCGCCGACGCCGGCAGCAAGGTCGCCCGCGTCCAGGGTTTCGTCGTCGACTGGCCGTCGCTGCAGGTCGAGCTGCGGAAGCAGGTCGAGGGCCTGTTCGCCGCCGACGAGGTGACGCTGGTGCGCTGCGACGCGCCGACCGTCGAGCAGCAGGCGACGATGCTGGCCAGCGTGCCGGTGCGCCTGTGTGCGCAGCCGCGCGTCGCGGTCGCCGCCGGCCTGCCGATGGGCGCGATCCTGTGGGCCGCGTGGGGGCTGACCGCGCTCGCGCTCGGCGCGCTGGCGTTCAACCTGCGCGCCGCGATCGGCTACGGCGAGCGGCGCGCGCGGTTCGCGTCGGCCGTGACGCATGAACTCCGCACGCCGCTGACGACGTTCCGGATGTACAGCGAGATGCTCGCCGAGGGCATGGTCACGGACCCAGCGGCGCAGCGCGAGTACCTGGGCACGCTGCAGCGCGAGTCGGATCGGCTGGCGCGCGTCGTCGAGAACGTGCTCGCGTGGTCGCGCCTCGAGGACGGGCGGTTCACGAGCCGTCGCAGCGCGCACCGCGTCGGCGACCTGCTCGATGGGGTCACCCCGGTGCTCGAGCGTCGGCTTGGCGAAGCGGGGCTCGCGCTGCGCCTCACGGCTGCCGATGCGCTGCGCGACGCGTCCGTCGTCACCGATGCCGACGCCGTCGGCCAGATCCTGTTCAACCTCGTCGACAACGCGGCGAAGTACGCTGCGGCGGCGAACGAGCGGACCGTCGAGCTGCAGGTGGCGGCGGACGATGACGCCGTGACGATCGCCGTGCACGACCACGGCCCGGGCATCGCGGCAGAGTTCCGCGAGCGCGTGTTCGCGCCGTTCGATCGCGGCGCGGTGCCGTCCGGTGACAACGATACGCCGGGCGTCGGCCTCGGTCTGCCGCTCGCCCGCGGCCTGGCGCGCGATCTCGGCGGGGACCTGGTGCTGGACGCGCACGGGGGCGACGGCGCACGGTTCGTGCTGCGCTTGCCGCGCGCCTGAGCCGAGGCGACCAGTACGCCCTTCGGCGGGCGAATTCGCGCTGCGCGCCGTCTATCGCCGATGATCAGAGGCACCGCCATGGACCCACGCCACAACGCCGACTTCATCGCCCGCGAGGAACACCTCGGCGCGCACAACTACAAGCCGTTGCCGGTCGTCGTCGAACGCGCGCGCGGCGCCTGGCTGTGGGACGTCGAGGGCAAGCGCTACCTCGACTGCCTCGCGGCCTACTCGGCGGTCAACCAGGGGCACTGTCACCCGAAGATCGTCGCCGCGCTGAAGGAGCAGGCGGAACGCGTGACGCTGACCAGCCGCGCGTTCCACAACGACCAGCTCGCGCGCTTCTACGAGACGCTGACGGCGATGACCGGCTTCGGCCGCGTGCTGCCGATGAACACCGGCGCCGAGGCGGTCGAGACCGCGATCAAGGCGGCGCGCAAGTGGGGCTACACCGTGAAGGGCATCCCGGCCGACCGCGCCGAGATCGTCGTCTTCGACGGCAACTTCCACGGTCGCACGACGACGATCGTCGGCTTCTCGTCGGAGGCGCAGTACCGCGCGGGCTTCGGCCCGTTCACGCCGGGCTTCGTGCGCGTGCGCTACGGCGACGCGGCGGCGGCCGCGGCGGCGATCGGGCCGAACACCTGTGCGGTGCTGGTCGAGCCGATCCAGGGCGAGGCCGGCATCGTCGTGCCGCCGGCCGGTTACCTGCGCGCGCTGCGCGAGCTCTGCGACCGCCATCGCGCACTGCTGGTCTGCGATGAGATCCAGTCGGGGCTCGGCCGCACCGGGCGCCTGCTGTGCAGCGAGCACGACGGCGTGCGACCCGACGTGCTGATCCTCGGCAAGGCGCTGTCCGGCGGTGTCTATCCGGTCTCGGCGATGCTCGCCGATGACGCGGTGATGGACGTCTTCCGGCCGGGGGACCACGGTTCGACCTACGGCGGCAACCCGCTCGGCGCGGCGGCCGCGGTCGCGGCGCTCGAGGTGCTGCGCGACGAAGGGCTGATCGAGAACTCCGCACGCCTCGGCGGCTC
>CAYMRG010000111.1:0-11599 GCA_964392555.1 uncultured candidatus Brocadiaceae bacterium | reverse complement strand
GCAGGCGCGCTGCCGTCTCCAAAGGCGACTCCTACTCCCGCTCGCCGACGGCGAAACCGCTCGCCACGCGAGGAAAACGCGGGAGTAGCAGTCAGGGCGCCGCCAGGTAGGTCCTGGCCCGCTGCACGTAGTGCGCCGCCCGCCAGCGCATCCCCGCCATCTCCTCGTCGCTGACCTGGCGGACGATCTTGCCCGGCATGCCGAGCACGACCGAACGCGGCGGGATCACCGCGTTCTCCTTCACCAGGGCGCCGGCGCCGATCAGCGAGTACTCGCCGATGCGCGCGCCGCCGAGCACGATGCAGCCCATGCCGAGCAGCGCGTAGTCGCCGACCTCGACGCCGTGCAGGATCACGCCGTGGCCGATCGTGACGCCGCGGCCGATCCGCAGCGGCGCGTCGATGTCGACGTGGATGCAGGTGTTGTCCTGGACGTTGGTCTCGGCGCCGATCTCGATCCAGCTGTCGTCGCCGCGGATCGTCACGCCGAACCAGATGCCGACGTCGTCGCCGAGCCGCACGTCGCCGACCACGGTGGCGTTGTCGGCGACCATCGCGCCACCGCGCCGCACCAGCCGGCCGGGCATGTCGGGGTGGATCGAGAACTGGCGCGCCGCGGGGTTCATGCTCCGCCAGGATAGAGCAAGTCGACGCTGCGCGGCCAGAACACGGTGATCGCGAGCGTCAGCGTGTTGTGGGCGGCGTGCACGAGCGCGCTCGGCCAGAGGCTGCCGCAGCGCGCGAACAGTGCGCCGAACACGACGCCGAGCAGGCCGATCGGCAGCGTATAGGCGATGCCGTGCACCGCGCCGAACACCGCGGCCGCGACCGCGATCGCCGGCCAGCGCGGCAGCAGCTCCTGCAGTGCGCCCTGCAGGTAGCCGCGGAACACCACCT
This sequence comes from uncultured candidatus Brocadiaceae bacterium, assembly GCA_964392555.1. Lineage (GTDB taxonomy): Bacteria > Planctomycetota > UBA1135 > UBA1135 > UBA2386 > CAYMRG01. Next base: position 10,703 of record CAYMRG010000111.1, on the reverse strand, counting down.
CTTCGGCGAGCGGGGCGCCGACGCAGGTGCCGACAGCCACGACCCAGAAGCCGGGGCGCGCGGCGTCGGCGTGCGCCAGGTAGTCGAGGAACGGCTGCGCCGGGACCGCATGGCCAAGCCGCCGCATCGCCGCCAGGTAACCGACCAGGAACAGCACCCACGGCACGAGCACGACCGCGTAGGTGCCGAGGCCGCGTGCGGCGCGGAACGGGCGCCACGGCGCCGCCGGACGCTGCCAGCGCGCCAGCCCCACCACCGTCGCGGCCGCGGCGACGAAGCCGAGCATCTGCCATTCGAGCCGCGCGGCCGCGTTCGCCGTCGCGAGGTCGACGCCGAGCTGCGGCAGCGCTTCCCAGACCAGGGCCGGCGCGACCGCGAGCACCGCGAACCCGGCGAGGAAGCGCAGCGCGAGCAGGGCCGGCTCCCGCGGCTCACTCACCGGCGATGATCCCGCTGGTCGGCGACGAGGCGCTCGCGTAGAGCTTCTTGCCGATGCGCCCGGCGAGGAACGCGTCGCGCCCGGCCTCGGCCGCGGCCTTCATCGCCCGCGCCATCCGCACCGGATCCTTCGCCAGCGCGACGCCGGTGTTGAGCAGCACACCCTCGGCGCCGAGCTCGAACGCGATCGCGACGTCGCTCGCCGTGCCGACGCCGGCGTCGACGATCACCGGCACCTTCGCGCGTTCGAGGATGATGCGGATGTTGTTGGGGTTGAGGATGCCCTGGCCGCTGCCGATCGGCGCGCCGGCCGGCATCACCGCGGTCACGCCGGCGTCTTCGAGGCGCTTGGCCAGCACCGGATCGTCGCTGGTGTAGCACAGCACGACGAAGCCTTCCTTGACCAACGTCTGCGCCGCGGCGAGCGTGCCGATCGGATCCGGCAGCAACGTGTCGGGGTCGCCGAGCACCTCGAGCTTGACCAGATCGCCCATGCCGAGCTCGCGACCGAGCCGCGCCGTGCGCACCGCGTGGTCGGCGTCGAAGCAGCCGGCGGTGTTGGGCAGCAGCACGTACTTGGCGCGCGGCAAGTAATCGAGCAGCGTCTTGCCCTGCGGCACGCCGAGCTGCATGCGCCGCACGGCGACCGTGACGCACTGCGTGCCCGAGACCGCCAGCGCCTCCACCATCGACTCCATCGAAGGGTATTTGCCGGTGCCGAGGAACAGGCGCGACGCGAACGTGTGGCTGCCGAGGACGAGCGGACGATCGACGATGGTCACGCACCGATCGTCGGCCCCGGGGCGGATCGGCACAAGCGCAGTCGCCGAATGCAGCGGCCGGACCGCGGCCGTATCGTGCCCGGCATGCTGCCCCGAACGTGCCGCGCCGATTCGGCCGGGCCCGCCGCGTCGCTCGCCTTCGCCTGCCTCGCCTTCGTCGGCGTCGTGCGCGCCCAGGCCGACTGGCTCGTCGATCCTTCCCCCTACCGGGCCCGCCTCGAGGTCGCCGACGACGGCCACGGCGTGACGCTGACCAACGGCCTGATCGCCCGCCGGATCGCGCTGCGGCCCGACGCCGCGACCGTCGCGTTCGACGACCTGGTCGGCGGCGCGTCGCTGCTGCGCGCGGTCGGACCGGAGGCGACGGTGACGCTCGGCGGACGCTCGTTCGCGATCGGCGGACTCGTCGATCCCGGCATCAAGAACTACCTGTCGCCGGCGGCCGAAGCGGCGCTGACCGCGGATCCGGCCGCGTTCCATCTGGTCGGCTGGGAGCCCCGCGCGATCGCGGCGCCGTTCGCCTGGCAGCCGCGCACCGCGTGGCTCGCGACCCAGCGACCGTGGCCGCCGCCCGGCACCGCGCTGGCGCTGCACTTCGCGCCGCCGCCCGGTGGCCCACAGGTCCGCGCGACGATCGTCTACGAGCTCTACGACGGCATCCCGCTGCTGACCAAGTGGCTCGAACTGGAGTCCACCGGCGGCGACCCGCTGGTCGTCGACGCGTTCGCCGCCGAACGCCTCGCCCTGGTCGAAACCGGTTCGATGGTCGGCGGCGACGGCGACGTCGGTCTGCGCGATGGCCGCGCGCTGCACGTCGAGACCGACATGGCGTTCGGCGGCGCGATGGAGGCGTCGGCCGACAACCCGTCGGTGCAGTGGCTGCCGGATCCCGACTACGCGACGCAGGTGCACTACGAACGCCGGACGCCCTGCCTGCTGGTGTGCGCGCCGCGGCTCGGCCCCGGCGTGGCGCTGACCGCCGGCGAGACGTTCCGCTCGTTCCGCGTCCACGAGCTGGTGTTCGACGGCACCGACCGCGAACGGCGCGGGCTCGCGCGGCGCCGCATGTACCGGACGCTGGCGCCGTGGATCGAGGAGAACCCGCTGATCTTCCACGTCCGCCACGCCGACGACGCGGCGGTGCGCGCCGCGATCGACCAAGCCGCAGCGGTCGGGTTCGAGCTGGTGCTGATGACGTTCGGCAGCGGCTTCGACGCCGAGGACGACTCCCACGCCAACCTCGCACGGCTCCGCGCCCTCGCCGACTACGCGCACGCGCGCGGCATCGCACTCGGCGGCTACTCGCTGCTCGCCAGCCGCTCGGTCGGGCCGGGCGATGACGTCGTCAACCCCGCCACCGGCAAGCCCGGCGGCTTCGCGCGCTTCGGCAACTCGCCGTGCCTCTGCAGCGCGTTCGGTCGCGACTACTTCGCCAAGCTGCGGGCGCTGTACGAGGCGACCGGTCTCGATGTGCTCGAACACGACGGCTCCTACCCCGGCGACGTGTGCGCGGCGACCACGCATCCGGACCACCGCGGGCTCGCCGATTCGCAGTGGCGGCAGTGGCAGCGCATCGCCGACTTCTACCGCTGGGCGCGCGGCCGCGGCCTCTACCTGAACGTGCCCGACTGGTACTTCCTCGCCGGCGCGAACAAGACCGGGATGGGCTATCGCGAGACCAATTGGTCGCTGCCGCGCGAGGACCAGCTGGTGATCGAGCGCCAGAACGTGTTCGACGGCACCTGGACCAAGACGCCGTCGATGGGCTGGATGTTCGTGCCGCTGACCGAGTACCACGGCGGCGGCGCCGCGGCGACGATCGAGCCGCTCGACGCCCACCTCGACCACTACGAAGCGCGGCTCGCCAACCTGCTGTCCGCCGGCGTGCAGGCCTGCTGGCGTGGCCCACGGCTGTTCGACACCGACCGCACCCGCGACGCCGTGCGCCGGTGGGTCGACTGGTACAAGGCGCGCCGGCGGATCCTCGAAGCCGACGTGATCCACGGCCGCCGCCCGGACGGCCGCGACGTCGACTGGCTGCTGCACGTCGACCCGACCGGTCCCAGCCGCGCGCTGCTGGCCGTCCACAATCCGCTGCCGACCGCGGTCGAACGGACGCTGATGGTGGATCTGACCTACGCCGGCTGCACCGGCACGGCGAACCTGACGTACGCCGATGGCGCATCTGCCGAGGTCGCGCTCGATGGCCGGCAGCGCGCCCGGATCACCGTCCGTGTGCCGCCACGCGGCTTCACGTGGGTCGAGGTGCGCTGACTCAGGGCCCGATCAGCCGCCGCCGAAGAACGTCACGACCTCCAGCCGGTCGCCGTCGGCCAGCGCCGTCGTCGCGTGCTCGGCGCGGCGGACGATCACCTGGTTGCGCTCGACGGCGACCTGCTGCGGCGGCAGGCCGAGGTCGCGGACGAGATCGGCGACGGTGCTGCCGGCGGCGATCGTGCGCGGTTCGTCGTTGACGGTGATGTGGAGGGGCATGGGTCGCGATCAGCCGAGCCGCTGCAGCAGCAGCGTCTTCAGGTATTCGCCTTCGGGGTGGGTCACCAGCGCGGGATGGTCCGGTCCGGCGCCGAGCCGTTGCCGCAGGGCGACGCGGAACGGCAGGCCGGCCGCGGCCTGGCGCACGACCTCCTCGAAGCGCGGCAGCGTCATGTGGTGGCTGCACGAGCACGTGACGAGGAAGCCGTTGGGCGCGAGCAGGCGCAGCGCCTGGCGGTTGAGGTCGCGGTAGCCGCGTTCGGCGCCGTCGAGTTCGCGGCGCGACTTGGCGAACGCCGGCGGATCGAGCACGACGAGGTCGAACTGCGCGCCGGCCTCGCGCTGCGCGCGGGCGAAGTCGAAGACGTCGCCCGTCACCGTCGTCAGCCCGGACAGGCCGTTCGCCGCGGCGCCGGCCTGCGCGAGCGCGAGCGCGTCGGCCGACTGGTCGACCGCGGTCGCCGCGCGCGCGCCGCCGGCGAGCGCGCACAGCGCGAACGCCCCCTGGTAGCTGAACAGGTCGAGCATCGTGCGGCCCTTGGCCAGCTCCCGGACCAGCGCGCGGGTCGGTCGCTGGTCGAGGTAGAAGCCGGTCTTGTGGCCCGCGAACGGCCGCACCGTGTGGCGCAGGCCGTGTTCTTCGATCGCGACCTCGCCGACGCGCCGGCCGTGCAGCAGGCGCACTTCGAGCGGCAGCCCTTCGTGCTTGCGCGCCGCGACGTCGTTGCGCGCGACGACGCTGTCGACGGCGAGCCGCTCGACGAGGAACGGCACGATCGCGTCGTAGCATGCTTCGACCGCGGCGCTGGTGACCTGCAGCACGAGCACCGGCCCGAAGCGATCGACGACCAGACCCGGCAGCCAGTCGCCTTCGCCGTGGACCAGCCGCACGCCGTGCTCGGGGCCGAGCCACGGTGCGCGCGCCTCGATCGCCGCCGCGAGCCGCGCGTGCCAGAACGTCTCGCGATCCGGCACGCCGTCGCCGGGCCACGGCCCGCACAGCCGCAGCGCGAGCTTGCTGGGCCCGGTGAGGCCGAGGCCGAGGTCGCGGCCGCCTTCGTCGCGGACGCGGACGAGCCGCGCGGGCAACACGGCGCCACCGGTGAGGTCGTCGGCGTAGAACCACGGCCGGCCGCGGCGGGCGAAGCCGCTGGCGCGCGGCGTGAGCTGCAGGTCGGTCGGGGCGAGCGTCGGCACGGCGGTCACGGTCGGCGAAGGTAGGCCAGCCGCCCCGCGCCCGCCACCGGAACGCGCCGCACCGCGCGCCGTATCTCCCGGCGATGCCCGCTGCCCGCAGCCACCGCCGTCCCCGCCGTGACTTCGCCGGCCCCCTGGCCCTGCTACTCGTGCTGGTGCCCCTGGTGCACGCGGCGATCCGACCGCCGCATTCTTGAATCGAGTGCGAAGTATTCGCCTCGCGTGCGGGGCGCGACGTGCAGCGGCTGCTGTTCGCGGCCCGGGCGTTCCACACCGCCCGGGACCGCTGGCCAGCGCTGGCCGAACTGCAGGCCGGCGACCGCTCGTTACCGCAATTCGACCCCTGGCACAACGGCTTCGTGGCACGGCTGTTCGGTAACGAGTTCGAGGTCGATTCGGCCGGTCCCGACGGCGCTTTCGACACCCCGGACGACATCCGCTCGACCCGCCTGCCACCGGCAGCCGCCGACCCGCCCGCGTGCCCTGGCCCCCAAGTTCAGGAGCATGCTGCAAAGAAATGACTTCGCTGGTGTTGGTTCGACCAGTCATTCCGCTTGTCATGTTCATGCCATGCCGACTTCCGGCCGGCCGTTCCCTCACCTCGGAGCTCGATCCATGAGAGCACTGCTCGCTCCCGCCCTCCTGCTCGCCGTCGCACCGGCGCAAGTACCGCAGGCCCAGCAACTCGTCCGCGACCCCAACACCCCCCAGGCGCAACCAGCCACCGGACTCACGTCCGTGGCACCGGAACTGCCCGCCTTCCGCGAAGCGGCCGCCGTGCCCGCGGTGACCGTGCCACCGGTCGCGCAGAATCCGCGCCGCAGCGCGCGCCGGCCGGACGCGACCATCGAAGCCCGCCTGCCCGACCACGTGATCTTCGACCAGCCGGTCGCGAACGGCGGCGTCTGGGCCCTCGGCGAGAGCTGGAAGGCCGAGTTCTCGCGCGACGGCATGCTGTTCATCCCGTACTTCGGTTCGAACGCCCCGCACAACTTCCCCCTGCGCGTGTCGCTGGCCAGCGCCACCGTCGGCGGCGAACCGCTGGCGTTGACGGCCGGTGAGCCGATCGTCGCGGGCACCGTCGTGCGCACGCCGCGCGGCACGCTGACCGAAGTCGTCCACACGGCCGTGCGCGACCTCGAGCAGTCGTTCGAGTTCGCGACGCTGCCCAACCGCGGCGCCGTCGCGGTCGACCTCGCGATCGACACCGAACTCGCCTGCACGACGACGGCCGACGGCCTGCAATTCGGCAACGAGATCGGCAGCGTCTACTACCGCCAGGCCATCGCCCGCGACGCCGCCGGCCGCAGCCTGCCGCTGACGATCGACTGGGACGGCGACTCGGCGCACATCGAGATCCCGGCCTCGTTCGTCGCCACGGCCACGCTGCCGCTGGTGCTCGACCCCGTGCTCGGAGCGGTCTACAACCTCGGCACCGGCGCGCCGACCGGCCAGCTGCAGCGCCTGCCCGACGTCGCGACCCTCAAGGTCTCGGGCAACGACGTGACCTGCGTGACCTGGCGCCGCGAGTGGAGCGCGTCCGACCACGATGTCTGGGCGCAGTTGCTGGACGCCAACCTGAACCCCATCGGCGGCCTGCTGAACCTCGACTTCTCCTACCTCGACTGGCGCAAGGTCGCGATCGCGAGCAACAACTACGCCAGCAACTACCTCGTCGTCAGCGAGATCGGCGACTTCACGGTCAGCTACATCGGTGGCCGCCTGATCGGATCGGCGGGCACGGTCGGCACCCTGATCACGATCGAGCGCGACGGCGTGTTCGGTCTGCCCGGTCAGAACTTCCGCCCCGACGTCGGCGGTGACGTTTGGTTCGGCTCGGCCGGCTACTACACGGTGGTGTTCGAGAAGCAGAACGCCGGCGCCTCCGACATCTACATGAAGCAGGTCGACCAGACCGGCACGCCGCTGACGACCAACCCGATCGCCCTCGACACGGCGACGACCTGGGAGAGCAACCCGTCGATCTCGAAGTGCAACGGTGACTACGTGACGTCGGGCCAGAGCTACTGGCTCGTCACCTGGCAGCGCACGTGGCCCTCGGCCCCCAACGACGAAGAGGTGCTCGGCACCTACGTCAACTGGAGCGGCAGCGTGCCGTTGGCTTCGCCGATCTACATCGCCGGCTCGGTGGACAACGAGACCCAGCCGGCCGCCTGCTCGCCGATCCAGGGCGCCGACGGCCTCCGCTACTGGGCCGTCGCCTTCGAGCGCGGCGCGGTCGGCGGCGGCCAGCGCGACATCTGGGTGCGGGTGTTCAACGACACCGGCGCCTATGTCAACGGGCTCGACCTCAGCACGACGGAGAACGCCACCTCCGCCACCTACGACCAGTCGACGCCGGACATGGACTCGGACGGCATCCGCTTCGCGATCACCTACGCCGAACCCTGGGCCGGTGTCGCCGACCTCGAGACCAAGGTCACCACGCTGTCCCTGCTGACGGCGACCAACACGTTCCAGATCGACGACAACCGCGCCAGCATGGGTCTCAGCGTCGCCAACGAAGCGACGCCGCGGATCTGCGCCAGCCACAGCGGCAGCGGCCAGCTCAGCAACCGCTTCGTCATCGCGAACTCGAACGACGGCAACAACCAGCTCGAGGCCTACCTGTACGGCGGTTACCAGTCCGGCTCGCAGTTCTCGGTCTACAGCTCGCAATGCGGCACGCTCGCGATCACGCCGTCGGGCGAAACCGCGGTCGGCCACACCGTGCAGATCGACGTCGCCAACGGGCCGTTGTCCGGCACGATCTTCGGCTACCCGGGCTACATCCCGCTGAACCCGCTCGGCTGCAACTGCGTGCTCGGCGTGCAGAACGGCCTGTTCATGGGCAACCCGCTCGTGTTCCAGATCCCGGCGGACCCGGTCTACGTCGGCCTGACGCTGTCGGTGCAGGGCTTCACCGTGCTCGGCTCGCAGTGCCTGACCTACTTCGACCTCAGCGACACGATCGACTTCACGATCCGCTGATCGCTGCTCCCGACAACGACAACGGCGCCCGGCATCGCAGGATGCCGGGCGCCGTTGCGCGTACGGCAGCGATCGGTCAGGCCCTGTGGCCGCCGGCGCCAGCGTGCGCGGGCTTGCCGGTCGCATCCTTCGGCGCGCCGTCCTTCGGCTTGTCCTTCGCCTTCTCCTTCGCCTTCTCGTCGGCGATGTACTTCTCGGCTTCGGCCGTCGAGGCGAAGCCGCTCTTGACGACGGTGACGGTCTCCTCGGCCGGCGCCTTGCGGTCGAACTTCTGCTTCGCCGCCTCGGCGGCGTGCTTGGCCTTCGCGAAGGCCGCCATCGCCGCTTCGTGGGCGGTCTTCTTCGTCTTCTGCAGGTTCGCGACCTCGGTCGCCGACATCGCCTTCAGGTGATGGTCGACCTCGACCACCGACCAGGTCTCCTGCTGCTTCTCGTCCTTCTTCTGCTCCTGCTTGGCCGGGGCTGCGGGCTTGGCCGGGTGCGCCGGCTCCTGCGCCACCAGGGAGACGGTGAGACCCACGAGGGAGACGGACGCCAACAACGCACGCGTGACAACCGACATGTGACAACCTCTGGACAGGGGACTGCGCGGCGGAATCGGCCGCGCGGGCGCCATGGACGTCGCAGGGTGTCGCCTGCTCCCCCGCCCCCGGGAATCCTCGGCAGGTGCGGCCTGGAGCACGTCGCGAGGTGCGCTCTCGTCAGCCAGCGTGTCGGTATCGGCACGCTGGCTGCAACCTCAACGAGCGGTCGTCGCCTCCGCCGGCGCGGCGGGCACGGCGAACTCGTCGGTCAGGATCGGCACGTGGCTGCGGCTGACGTTGCTGCCGTCGAGACCCGTCAGCGCCTTCGTCATGCTGACCTGCAGGGCGCGACCCACCAACCGGTAGGGACTGACGGGCGACATCTCGAGGTCGGTCGCCTGGCGGTTGGCGTAGGTCGCGTCGTGCAGCACGGCGCGCTTGCCCTGGGCGTCCGCGGCGCCGAACACCGTCAGCCGCAGGCCGACCTCGGCGAACGAACGCGTGCCGGCAGCGCCGTCGATCGCGCCGACCAGGAACGACACCAGCTGCGGCACGACGACCAACGTCTCGTTGGTCGCCTGGTCGGCGATCGACGTGAACAGGCCGCTGCTCGCGAGCTGGCGGTGCAGCACGTCGTAGATCATCTCGGTCGCTGGCCGTTCCCAGAACTCCTCGCCGCCGTAGACGATCGGGAAACCACGATCCATGGTCGGCAGGCCGTCCATCGTTCGCGCGTCCTTGAGCGGCGCGACGAACACCGCCCGGTCGCCGGGCACCTTGGTCTGGAACGCGACGTCGGTGTAGAGGAGCTGGTTCTTGGCCAGATCCGAGGTCGTGTCGATGGTCTGGCAGCCGCCGAACGGCAGGACCAGGAGCAGGGGAAGGGCGATCCGGGGGAACCTCATGGCGTCGGTGCCATCGGCAGATCACCGGCGGGACTGGAGCGAAACCCGACAGCCGCACGTACGGCCGGTTCTTTTGCCCCCTGGGCGCCGAACCGGTAGAACGCTTGCCCCCGCCCGCGACCGGTCAGTCCCCGGCGGGACCCACGCCATGGCCCAGCGGAATCCCTTCGCGTCCCGTTCCAAGCTCAAGGTCGGTTCGAAGACCTTCACCTACTTCGCGCTGCCGGCGCTCGAGAAAGCCGGCCTCGGCAAGCTCGCGCGGCTGCCGTACTCGATCCGCGTGCTGCTCGAGCAGGCGCTGCGCAACCACGACGACTACGTCGTCACCGACCAGGACGTGCGCAACCTCGCCGCCTGGGGCCCGCAGACCGCCGGCCAGGTCGAGATCCCGTTCCTGCCGGGCCGCGTCGTGCTGCAGGACTTCACCGGCGTGCCGTGCGTCGTCGACCTCGCGGCGATGCGCGCGGCGATGAAGCGCCTCGGCGGCGACCCGAAGCAGATCAACCCGCTGGTGCCGTGCGATCTCGTCATCGACCACTCGGTGCAGGTCGACGCCTTCGCCAGCAAGAACGCGGAGAAGGAGAACCTCGCGCTCGAGTTCCAGCGCAACCGCGAGCGCTACGAGTTCCTGAAGTGGGGTCAGAAGTCGCTGACCAACTTCCGCGCCGTGCCGCCGGGCATGGGCATCGTCCACCAGGTCAACCTCGAGTACCTGGCCAGCGGCGTGCTGACGAAGAAGGACGGCAAGGACACGGTCGCGTATCCGGACACGGTCGTCGGCACCGACTCGCACACGACGATGATCAACGGCCTCGGCGTGCTCGGCTGGGGCGTCGGCGGCATCGAGGCCGAGGCGGTGATGCTCGGCCAGCCGACCTACATGCTGCTGCCCGAGGTCGTCGGCGTCGAGCTGCGCGGCACGCTGCCCGAAGGCGCGACCGCGACCGACCTCGTGCTGACGCTGACGCAGCTGCTGCGCAAGCACGGCGTGGTCGGCAAGTTCGTCGAGTTCTATGGCGACGGCGTCGCGGCGATGTCGCTGGCCGACCGCGCGACGATCGCCAACATGGCGCCGGAGTACGGCGCGACGATGGGCTTCTTCCCGGTCGACGCCGAGACCTGCCGCTTCCTCGAACGCAGCGGCCGCAGCAGCGCGCAGGTCGCGCTGGTCGAGGCCTACTGCAAGGCCCAGGGCCTGTTCTGGACGGCGAAGGCGCCGGTGCCAGAGTTCACGTCGACGCTGTCGCTCGACGTCGCCACGGTCGTGCCCAGCCTCGCCGGGCCCAAGCGCCCGCAGGATCGCGTGCCGCTCGCGGCGCTGCAGAAGGACTTCAAGGACAGCCTGGCGAAGAACGTCAAGGACCGCGGCTTCG
>CAYMRG010000110.1:0-11608 GCA_964392555.1 uncultured candidatus Brocadiaceae bacterium | reverse complement strand
GGCGCGCCCCGCGCGCCCCACACCCCGGTCTCGCGCCGCGCCCCCCGCGCCCCGGCTCCAAGACCTATTTTTGCGGCTCGAGCAGCGGCGGCGTCGGCAGCGGCCCTGCCCCACCGTTCGCCGGCTTCGGCTCTTCCTTCGGCTTGACCAGGTCGGCGCGCTTGGGCTTCAGCTTCTCGAACAGCGACTGGTCGATCACGTAGTACCACGGCCCGAAGCGCTTCGTCAGCTTCACCGCCTCGTCCTGGCCGTCCTTGACCTTCGTGTCGTAAGCCGACCAATCGGCGCCGGCCTTCTTCAGCTCGTCCTCGACGACGAATGCGTCGCTCGCGACGTCGGCTGCGACGCCTTCGCCGCCGGCCGCCTTGTCCTCGCCGAAGCTGACGATCTTGTAGCCGTCGCCCTGCACCTGGAGCTGGTAGTCGCCACCCCACGGATCCGGCTTCAGCTCCTTCAGCAACGGCTCGCCCTCGGCCGGCTTCTCGGCCAGCGCCGCGAGCGTGTCGGGCAGCTTGTTGTCGTGCGTCGACTTGTAGGCGGTGATCGCGGCCTGGATCGCCTCGATCGCCGCGCGCGCCGCGGCGCGCTTGTCGAGCTGCTCCTGCGCCAGCCGAGCGCCGGCCGGCTTCTTCAGCAACTTCTCGTCGAACTCGGCCGTGACCATCAGGTAGCGGTTGTTCGACGGCTTGGTCGCCGCCGGCTTGGTCGGATCCGTGGCCGCCGGCGCACCCGCGCCTTCGTCACCGGGCACGAGTTCACCGAAGCGCAGCGTGTAGCGCACGCCCTTGCCGGTTTCGAACAGGAGGTCGCCTTCGTTGCTGAACAGCTTGCCGCTGCGGTCGAGGAAGAAGCCCTTCTGCGCCAGCGATTGCGCGAGCAGCTGACGGTCGAAGCCGTTCGCCTGCTCGAGATTGCCGGTCAGTCCTTCGGGCTTGGTCCGCACGTCGACGATCTTGATCTGGCCGAGCGTCGTCGCGAAGTCGCGCAGCCGCTCGTCGTTGGGCTGCTCCTTGCTCGCGTCGACGCCGTCGAACGTCCACTTGTTGTCGGTGCCCTTGGCGACCACGAACTTGTCGCCCGGCACGATCGCGCCGCGCTGCTCGTCGATCGAGTAGTTGTCGAACGTGATCTTGGCGATGTCGTAGGACTGCGCCTTCAACAGGTCGGTCTCGATCCAGTCGGCGAACTTCGTCGACACCTCGCCGTCGAGCTTCGCCGAGTAGATGCGGCGCTTGCCCGGCACGCGCAGGTAGTGGACCTGCAGCTTGCCGCCGACCTCGCTGCCGAGGATCAGGTCGGCCAGCTCGTTGCCGGCGCTGTCCTTCATCGTGATCCGCGTGCCGCGGCCCTTGGCCTCGGTGCCCGGATCGAGCGGGTCGACGACGCCGCAGGCGATCTCCTGGTCCTTGCTCTCGGCGACGCAGCGTTCCTTGCGCAGGCCGATCAGCAGCGCGGCCGCCTTGGCCATGCGATCCTTCGCGTCGGCCGGGTAGCCGCCGTGCGACGGGATCGTCCAGCGGCCGTCCTTGTCGCGGTGCACCGCGAACTTGCGCGCCTCGGCCTTGTCGGCGTTGAACTCGGTGACCTCGAGGTCGACTGCGGTGGTCGGGTCCGTGAACTTGGGGAAGAACACCTCGCCCTGGTCCGAGAACAGGTCGTTCTTGAACTCCTTGGGCCCCATGCTGGCCGCGACGATCGCGAGCACGACGGCACCGCCGGCGAGGATCCCGGTCTTTGCGAACTCGTTCATTGCTTGCCTCCACCCACCATGCGGGCCTGGGGAACGATGGCCGCGGCGCGGCTCATCCGGCGGATCAACGTGAGGATACCGAGCAGCAGCGGCGGCACGATCGCCAGGCTGAGCGTCAGCAGGCGATAGCGCGCCTGGATCACACCCTTGTCGCGGTCGCGCTCGAACTGCGCATGCTCGATCGTCTTGCGCTTCTTCGCCTCGATGTCGGCCTTCTCGAGCTCGAACCGGCGGTTCTCGACGGCCTCGATCTCGGCGACCTTGTTCTCCTTGGCGTTCGCGTCGAGCGTCTGGTCGTCGCGGATCGCCTGCACCGCGCTGTCGAGGCGCTTCTTCGCCGCGTCCAGGGCCGCCAACGATTCCTCCTCGGCGTCCTCCTTCTGCTTGGTCCAGCGCTTCTCGAACTCGCTCTGCGCCTTCTCGACGGCCGTCAGCCGGCGCAGCAACGGGCGGCGCTTGCGCAGCTCGATCAGGCTCTCGTCGCCGACCAGACTGTCGATGCAGTTGAGGACCAGCGGCACGTTGTCGAACCGCATGTTCTGGTCGGTGGCCTGACGGCGGATGCCGAAGAAGATGTTGCTGATCGCGTCGAGGTCGGACCAGCAGATCAGGTTGAGGTTCTGGGCGGCGCCGGCCGGCTTGCCGCCGACGCGGACGACCAGGTCGTAGCGCTTGTTGCTCGGGCGGTAGCGGACGCGCGGGTTCTCGCGCTGGCCACCGAAGAAGTCGAACACCAGCACGCCGTCACCGCGGCCCTGCATGCTCTCGTACTTCGGCGCGACGCCGTTCTGCGAACCCTCGACGACCGCCGGATCGGGCGACGACACCAGCGCCTGGTAGGTGATGCCCTCCTTCTTCAGCGACTCGAAGTGGCCGCCGAGGATCCACACCACCGACTGCAGGCCGCTCGTGATCACGCTGTCGGCCGCGACCGCCGGGCCGCCTTCGAACAGGTAGGCGAGCGACGGCACCTGGCCGCCGAAGAACCCGCGCGACGACGTGTCCCAGACGACCTCGGCCTTCGGCATGCGGAGGCCGAAGCTGGCGAAGAACGCGTCGAGGTTGCCCTTCTCGGGCGGCTGCCCGCCCATCATCCGCGCCTGCATGCCGCCCTTCTGGTCGTCGGCGGCGGTGCCCGGCGCCGCGCGCGGCACCGGATCCTCGAACAGCAGCGTCGGGTGACCCGCGAGGATCCACTGCTGCAGGCGGTCCATCTGCTCCTGCGGCAGCGAGCTCGGCTGCGGCACCAGCAGGCACGCGAGGTCGGCCGGGTAGTCCTTGTCGGGGTCGACGTTCTCGGTCGCGTACTGCTGGTCGATCTCGTCGGCGATCAGCCACTTCTGCTTCTGCTGGAACGTCTGGAAGTCGAAGCCGCCGACCAGCTCGACGTCGGACTTCAGCACGCCGATCTTCTTGCGCTCGGCCTTGGCGACGACCCGGATGCTGCGCGACAGCTCGTACTCGAGCGGCAGACCCGGCTCGACGAACGCCGTCACGACCTCCTCGGTGCCGCAGGCGACGACGAAGCCGAGGAACACCTGCATCTCGCTGTAGCCGCCGCTCGGCAGCTCGACCGGGATCGTCTGCGCGTGGATGCCGTAGTTGTTCTCGGCGTCGTTCGCCTCGGGCGAGTACGGCACCGGGATCACGATGTCCTTCTCGATGCGGTTGCCGCCGAGCGAGTCGAACTGGTCGATCAGGTTGAGCAGAAGGCGGCGCTGCTGGACGAGGGCCTCGGGCACCTCCTCGCTGACGAACGCCTTGATCAGGATCTGCTTGTCCGCGGGCAGGTCGGCGATCAGCTTCTTGCTGTCGGCGCCCAGCGAGTGGATGCGCTCGATCGTCGCGTCGACGCGCGGCAGCACGTGCACCGCGATGATCGTCAGCGCGAACGTCGCGACGGCGAAGCTCGCCGAACGCACGACGCTGTGGCCGCCTTCGCTGCCGCGCCAGTGCCGCCGCGCCAGCAGCGCGAGGTTGAGGTAGAGGAACGTCAGCGTCAGGCCGAGGAACAGCACCAGCCCCGACGTCGGGATCATGCCGCGCGCGAACTCGGCGAACTGGCCGAGCGTGCCGTTCGCCGCCCAGCTGCGGAAGCCGAGCCACGCCAGCAGCGAGCCGAGGTAGACGACCAGCGCGCCGGCACCCGCCGACAGGATGAACGCGACCGTCGCGTTGCCGGTGAGCTGCGAGCCGAGCATCGACACGCTGACCAGCGCCACGCCGAACAGCCAGTAGCCGACGTAGTTCGCGAACAGCTGGCCCCAGTCCGGCGAGCCGAGCATCATCAGCGCGATCGGCAGCGGCAGCGTGAACAGCAGCGACGCCGTGTAGACGCCGACGTAGGCGAAGAACTTGCCGAACAGCAGGTCGCTGTCCTTCGCCGGCAGCGTGAACAAGAGCTCCTGCGTGCCGTTCGCGCGCTCGCTCGTCCACATGCCCATCGTCGCCGCGGCGACGAACACCAGCGCGATCAACGGGAAGTAGGCGTTGAGCGTGTCGAGGTTGGCGAGGTTGTTGCGGAAGAACTCGCCCGGGAACATCAGCGCGATCGCCGACACCAGGACGAACAGGATGATGAAGACGTAGTTGGTGGGATTGCCGAACCAGCTGCGCAGTTCGCGGCGGGCGACGGCCTTGACGACGTTGGCGTTCATCGCGATGGCTCCTAGGCGTGCGCCGTGAGTTTGTGGAAGGCCTGCTCCATCTGGCCGCTGCCGCGCGCCTGGAAGTCCGCCGGCGTGCCGTCGAAGACCAGCCGCCCGTCGCTGACCAGCAGCACGCGCCCCGCCATCGCCTGCACCTCCTGGAAGAGGTGCGTCGACAGCAGCACCGTGCGCGTCTCGCCGAGCCGCTTCACCAGCTCGCGCACGTGGCGGATCTGGTTGGGATCGAGACCGGTCGTCGGCTCGTCCATGATCAGCACCTCGGGATCGTGCAGAAGCACCTGCGCCATGCCGGTGCGCTGCTTCTGGCCCTTGCTGAGCTTGCCGATCGGCTTGTCGAGCAGTTCGCCGAGGTCGCATTCCTGCGTCACGACCGCCAGCCGTTCGGCGATCCGCGCCTTGCTCATGCCGCGCGCCTCGCCGAAGAACGTCAGCAGCTCGCGCGGCGTCATCTCCGGATAGAGCGGGCCGTTCTCGGGCAGGTAGCCGAGCTTCTCGGCGGCGCGCACGCGGTCCTGGACCACGTCGATGCCGCACAGCTTCGCGCTGCCGCTGGTCGGTGCCAGGTAGCCGGTCAGCATCTTCATCGTCGTCGACTTGCCGGCGCCGTTCGGGCCGAGGAAGGCGACGACCTCGCCGCGGCGGATCGTGAACGACAGATGGTCGACCGCGGCGAAGGACCCGTAGTGCTTGCACAGGTCGATCGCCTCGATCATGGATTCGCGTTCGGACATGACGGAGAGTTCGATGGGCCGAAAGGGACGCGGGCCCGGACCTTCGCCGGACACGCGGGCGCCGGGTGCGCCCGAGAGGGGGCGACACCCTTAGCCACAGGGGGAAGGAGGCGCAACGCTGCGGCGAACCAGGGGAAGGAGAGTTCGCCGGGGGGTGCGCCACCGCGGCGCCCGCCGACGGGCATGAGGGAGAAAAACTTCCGCCCGGAACTGCTGGATTGATTGGGGAAACCGGTGCGACCGGACTTCCTGCCCACGCGCGCCGCTACCCCACGCGGCTTTCCCCAATCAATCCAGCAGTCCTCAGTGGTGCCAGTGGGCGCCGGGCCAGGGCCCCCAGAGGCCGAAGCTCCAGGAGCTGTAAGGCCTGTAGCCGTAATAGAATGGGTCGTCGTACCAGTACGGATCCCGCCACCGCTGCCGGAACGTGGGGCCGAACGGCGTCACCTGGGAGAGCACGGTCTCCTTCCCAGACAGCACGCTGAACCGCAGGTTGAAGCCGTCGATGTCGCGCGGCCGCGGCCCACCGACCGGCCAGAACACCGCCTCGAGCCGGGCGATCGAACCAGGTTCGGCGGTCGCCAGGCCGGTCGTCGCCTGCGGCTTGATCGCCGACTGGTGCAGTTCGCCGGCCCACAGGTCGTCGAGTTGCAGCGTCGCGAGATCGAGCGTCAACAGCTCCTTGCCCGTGTTCTCCAGCTCGAAGCCGACGTGCACCTCCACCTGCTCGTCGGGCACGTCGTTGCCGGCGATGCCACCCGGGTCGCACCAGCGCGTGCCGCGCGACCACACGTGCACTTCGCCGCCGGCGACCGCGTAGACCGCGGCGACGTCGCCGCTCGGCGCCAGGGCGGTGGCGTTCTCGCGCGGCGCGAACGAACGGGTGCTCTGGCAGGCCGCCGCACACAGCAACAGGACGAGCGACAGGGTGCGCATGCCTTGGGTTGTCGCCCAACCCCCTCGCCGAGGCAAGGCGCCACCGGACTCACCGCCGCACCTCCCCGCCGCTCGACGTAGGCCGGCCCCCCGCCAAGGGCCCGTTCACGCCGGAACAAAGGCCCCGGTGGAACAACCCGCGAAAGTCCCTTGGCAGTCGGGCTTTGCCTCATCTCGTATGAACCCCACCACGCTGCTTTCGTCCCTCTCCTCGGTGTTGGCGGCCTCGCTGCTGGTCGGCGTGGCAACGGCGCAAGAGTCCAAGATGCCGGACGGCTTCCTGACCGGCCTCAAGGGCTTCGAACAGTTCCACGAACCGCTCGGCCAGCCGATCTACTTCGAGTCGCCGTTCAACGATTCCGGCCTGCGCGCCCTCTACCTGAAGCACAACTTCGGGGACCAGTCGCTGCTCGCCGGCGGCGACGTGACGATCTACGCGCTGCAAGCGCGCCTGGCGATCACCGACAAGCTGGCGTTCATCGCCACCAAGGACGGCTACAGCGATCTCAACTCCGGCCTGATCGACGACGAAGGCTGGAACGACCTCGCTGCCGGCTTCAAGTACGTGCTGTTCGCCGACCAAAAGGAGCAGCTCGTCGTCACGCCGGGCATCCGCTACATGGCCGAGAACGGCACGCGCGGCATCCTGCAGGGCGCGGCCGATGAGTTCAGCCCGTTCCTCAGCCTCGCGAAGGGCTTCGACCAGCTGCACCTGCTCGGCAACGTCACGCTGCGCGTGCCGACCGACCGCAACGAAGGCAACACCGTCGGCCACTGGGACGTCCACGCCGACTACGACGTGAACCCGGGCGAAGAGACCGTGTTCGCGCCGCTGTTCGAGCTGCACGGCGTCCACTACCTGTCGGACGGCAACACCGCGCTGCCGGTCGGCGGTCTCGACTACGCCAACCTCGGCTCGCAGCCCGACGACAAGTTCGTCTGCTGGGCCGGCATCGGCGCGCGCGTCGAGATCCAGAAGCGTTTCGAGATCGGCGCGTGCTACGAGTTCGCGCTGACCGACGCCGACAAGGACATCATGGACACGCGCATCACGGTCGACTTCATCGCCCGGTTCTGATCGCGCCCGTGTCCGCCGCAGTGCGCCAGGCGCACTGCATCCGTCGCCATGCGGCCGGCGAAGTGCGCAGGGTGAGAACCTGGAGACTGCGCGCCTCGCTGTGGGTGCCAGCACCGCTGGCGACGGTGTTTCCGTTCTTCGCCGATGCCCACAACCTCGAGCGGCTGACCCCGCCGTGGTTGTCGTTCCGGATCCTGACGGCGGATCCGATCGCGATGGCGGTCGGCACCCAGATCGACTACCGGATCGGGCTGCGTGGCGTGCCGCTGCGCTGGCGGACGCGCATCGCGCGCTGGGAGCCGCCGCACGCATTCGTCGACGAGCAGCTGCGCGGCCCGTACCGGCTGTGGCACCACACGCACACGTTCACGGCCGAGAACGGCGGCACGCGGCTCGGCGACGAGGTCCTGATGCGGCCGCGCGGCGGGCCGCTGGCGGGGCTCTTGATGAAGGCGCTCGTGCGGCGCGACGTCGAGCGGATCTTCCGCTACCGCGCGCAGCAGGTTGCCGCGGCGTTCGGCGGCGATCCGACCACGTCTGATCTGACCTGGTCCGAACTCCACTCCTGAGATCGGTTCTCAACACAGAGAGCCAGGGGGATCCTATGCTGGGCCGCATGACCCCTCCGCACATCCAAACCCCGGGGCACGGCGATGCCCGCACCAGCCGCCGGCGACCGCGCCTGCTGGCCGCGCTGCTCACGGTCGCGGGCAGCCTGTTCGCCTGCCAGACGATCGCCACCCGCACGTCCACGTCGACCGGCGACGACCCGGCCGCACTCGCGGCACACCGCGACGAGGTCATGACCAGCCGCTTCTGCGGCACGTGCCACCCCGCGATCTACGACGAGCACCGGCAGAACACGCACGGGCTCGCCTTCCACGACGGTGAAGCACGCCTCGCGACGCGCGGCTTCCGCCGCGACGACTGCGTGCGCTGCCACACGCCGCGCCCGGTGTTCGAGACCGGCATCGGCATGACGCCGATGGTGCGCTGGACCAACCTCGACGAGGGCAACACCTGCATGTCGTGCCACGGCAAGGCGGGCTACGAATACGGCCGCTTCACCGGTGGCGCCGAATGCAAGGACGCGTTCGACCCGCGCGTCGGCACGGTCGAGGATTGCGCGACGTGCCATCGCATCGCCGGCACGCCCGACCAATGGTCGCGCGCCGAACACGGCAACCTCGCGGGCCAGCTGTGCATCGACTGCCACATGCCGCTGGTCAACCGGCCGGTCGCCGTCGGTCAGCCGGCCAGGATGGTGCGCTCGCACGTGTTCCCGGCGTCGTCCAGCGAAGCGCAGCTGCGGCGCGCCTACGGCTACGACGCCGCGATCGATGGCAACGAGGTCGTGATCCGCATCACCAACAAGGGCGTCGGCCACAACTTCCCCACCGCCAACCGCCAGCGCGGCGTCGAATCGCTGGTCATCGTGCGCGACGCGACGGGCCGCGAGGTCGCGCGTTCGCGCATGGTCTGCCACTACCCGTACGCATCCGAGCTGAAGCCGCACCAGCTGACGCCGCCGCAGAGTTCGCAGATCCCGTCGGGCAAGACCACCGAATACCGCGTGCCGCTCGGTGTCGCCGACGGCACCGTCGAGTGCCGGCTCTACTTCAAGCTCTACCGGCCGATCCCCGACGACGACCCGGATCTGTCGCGCTGCCTCGAGGACCGGCGGTTGCCGTTCGCCGGCATCACGCCGTCGGCCAAGCCGGTCGACCCGTCGCCCGAGGTGACCTACCCGGTCGCGCCGACCGACCTGCACGACTTCCTGAGCCCCGCGGGCCTCGCCAACGTCGCGCGCTCGGGCAAGACCGATCCGGTCGCGCTGCCGCCCGGCGACAGCGCTGCCGAACTCGAACGGATCGCCGCGCAGCTCGAAGCGCACCTGCCCGAAGTGCGCAAGATGGCGCGCGAACGGCTCGCGAAGGCCTTCCCGGCGTCGGCTGCACCGCTGGTGCAAGCACTCGGCCGCTGGAGCAACGAGACCTTCCACGAGGCGCAGAAGACGTTCGTCGCGATCGGCGCGCCGGCGGTGCCGACGCTGCTCGAGGCGCTGCGCAGCGAACAACTCTACGTGCGCGTCCACGCGCGCGAGCTGCTCGGCCAGCTCGACCTCGGCGAGCACCGCGACGCGGTGCTGACGGCGCTGCGCGCGGCGCTGGCCATGACCAACCCGCTCGACCGCCGCAGCGCCGCCGAGGTGCTTGGCCCGCTCGGCGATCGCGCCGCGGTGCCGCCGCTGCGCGAACGGCTCGCCGACGGCGATCCCGACGTGGCGATGGCCGCCGCGACCAGCCTCGCCGCGCTCGGCGACCGCGACGCCGTCGCGACGATCGCCGACCTCGCGCGCACCGCGCGCTGGCCCGAGCAGCGCCGCTGCTACGCGCTGGCGCTCGCGCGGCTCGGCTCGGCGGCCGGGGTGCAGCCGCTGCTGCGCGACCTCGACCAGGACGACGTGCTGCCGCGCGAGTACGCGTTCGAGGCGCTGTACGCGATCACCGGCCGGCACTTCGGCTACGAGGCCGGCGCGCCGCAGCGCGACCGCCTGCGCGCGCTGAGCCGCTGGCAGAGCTGGTGGACGGCCAACGCCGACGACGCGCACATCCGTGCGCCGCACGACGTCGTCAAGGGCGTCCAGCAGCGCGCGTGGACGCTCGTCGAGCAGCTCGGCGGAGGCACCGACACGGTCGCCGGCGGCGACGACGCGGCGATCCTCGCCGAACTCGTCGCGATGGGCGAACAGGCGCTGCCGGCGCTGCAGGAAGGCATGACGTTCCCCACCGGCTTCGGTGACAAGCGCGCGCTGCTCTGCCAGGTCATGGGCCGCATCGGCAACAACGCGGCCGCGCCGTGGCTGCTCGCGGCGCTGCGCGACCCGGTGCCCGCGGTGACCGAATGGGCGTGCTGGGCGCTGGAGTCGTGCGGCGACGCCGAATGCCTCGCGCCGCTGCGCGCCTACGCCGACCGCGTGCCGGGACTCGTCGGCGCCGAGCGCGGCACCGGCGAGGACGCCCTCACCGATCGCATGCTGGCACGCGCCGCGCGCACGCGGCTGATGCTCGGCGAGGCACGCGCGCGCACCAACTTGGTCGGGCTGCTCCTCTCGCCGAACGAGAGCGCGCGGGAATTGGCGATCGGCGCGCTGCGCGAGCACTTCGGCGAGGACCGCGGCTTCGACCCGAAGGCGCCGGTGGCCGAGCGGCTCGCCGCCGCGCAGCGCTGGGCCGAGTAGCGGCGCGGGCCGCGGCAGAAGTGCCGGCCGCGGTCAGTAACGCTTGCTGCGCGACTCGATGCGGTACTCGGGGACCGCGTCGAGCTCGCGTTCGTCGAGCGCATACTGCTCGCAGACCAGGCTCAGCCGCTTGCCCGGCGTGTCGACGCGTTCGACCGAGTGCGTCAGGTCGCCGTCGAACGCGACCAGCAGGCCCGGCTGCGGCGTGACCTTGGCGAGCACCTTCTTGCCGCGCGCGAGCACCAGCCGCCCGCCGACCATCGCCGGCGGCACGTCAACGTAGAGCACGCTGACCTGCAGCGGCGTCGTGATGTCGTTGCAGTAGGCGCGCAGGCTGCGGTCGATGTGCGGATCGACGCGCGAGCCGGCCTCGAGCTCGAGCGGGTTGAGGTAGAACGCGTTGCAGTCGGCGCGCAGCACGCGCTCGACGTAGGGCGCGAAGAACGCGAACTCCGCGGCGACACGTGGCGCCTGTTCGCGCCGGAACGCGATCGAGAAGCCGCGCGTCGCGACGAAATCGCGGTTGAGGTTGTTGACCGTGAACAGCGGGTGCTTGCGGATCTGCTCGCGCAGCGTCTGCAGGTAGTCGGCGGCGAAGGCCGCCGGCGTCGTCGTGTGGCCGCTCATGGTGGCCCGGTCAACGTAGCAGCACGCGGTGCACGGTGATCGGGTGATCGCCGGGAACCGTCGCCACCACTTCGCTGCGCGTCGCGCGCAGCACGTCGCGCGGATCGCCGAAACCGCCGGCGAGCACCGAGTCGAGCGACGTCTCGACGACCAGGATCGCGCGCACGTGGCCACCGCCGACGAGCTGCGGGATGTCGCCGGCGCGCGCCGCGAACGACGACGGCGCCAGCGCCGCGCGGCCGTGCAGGACCAGGTGCTGCGCCAGCGTCGTCACCCACAACGTGTGTGCGGGGTCCGCACCGTTCGCCGCGAGCGACGTCGCCAGGGCGCCGTCGAGCGCGCGATCGAGCGACGCGGTCTGCTCGGCGATCGCCAGCGACGGGAAGGTCGCGCCGCGCGCGACCTCGCGCAGCCGCAGTCCGGCGAACAGCAGGGCAGCCGCGAGCAGCAGCCACCCCGCGCGCCGTGCCAACGGCGTCGACCACGCGGCGAGCGGCAGCAGCGCCGACAGCCATGCCGCCGGCAGGAACAGCCGCAGCGCCGTCGGCTCGTGCACGTCGCCGTAGCACCA
Organism: uncultured candidatus Brocadiaceae bacterium; assembly: GCA_964392555.1. Lineage (GTDB taxonomy): Bacteria > Planctomycetota > UBA1135 > UBA1135 > UBA2386 > CAYMRG01. The sequence continues at coordinate 5 of CAYMRG010000110.1, read as the reverse complement.
CAGCA
>CAYMRG010000109.1:5858-11612 GCA_964392555.1 uncultured candidatus Brocadiaceae bacterium | reverse complement strand
GCGCGGCGCTACGCGCCGCCAGAAGAGGCCGCAGGCACGCTGCAGTCTCCAGGGGTGACTACTACTCCCGCTCGCCAACGGCGAATCCGCTCGCCACGCGACGAAACGCGGAAGTAGTAGATCAGCGCACCGCGGTGTAGGTCAGGAAGCCGCTGTCCGGCGCCGCGTCGTAGCCGTCGTCGTCGACGAACACGAACCGCAGGTTGACGGCGCCCGGCGCGATCGCGTCGATCTGCGTCCACGGGATCGCCAGCTCGCACTCAGTGACGTTGGTCGTCGGCAGCGCGGCGATGCCGCCGAGACCACCGGTGTTGAACACACTGCTCGACTGCGTGAAGAGCTGGTCGCCGGCGACCGCGAGGTCCGAACCGAGGCCGCCGACCGGCCAGCCGGTCGCGGCATCGCCGTCGACGTCGAGGAACACGAACGTGCGCGAGAAGCCGTAGGTCGGCGAACCGTCGAGGTTGAACGCGTGCGCCGACGTGAACCGCACGTAGACGTTGGTCGCGTCGTTGCAGATCGCGATGTCGAGCCAGTCGGGACCGGCCGACACCGGCGCGTCGTCGCCGTCGGTGAGCGCGAGCGGCACGTTCTGCCAGTCGGCAAACGAGCCGTCGATCGCGATCGTCACCTGGCCGGTCGGCGCGGCGCTCAGCACCACCTGGTTCTGCTCCTCGTGGCCGAGCGCATCGAACGCCCGGATGCAGGCGTGGTAGGTCGTGCCGTTCTGCAGACCGGTGATCACCTGCTCGAACGGGTAGACGTTCGGGCCGGGGCCGCTCGCATAGCCGGCGCCGACCTCGGGCTCGAGCACGGTGCGCTGGGCCGCGCTCAGCATCGGATCGCCGATGAAATCGAACGGCGTCGCCTGCAGATAGAGCGCGTAGCGCGCGCCGCTCTGGTCGAGGGCGACGTCCCAGCGCGCGGTCAGCTGGCCGTTGCCGGGCACGAGCTGCTGGATGCCGGGGCGCGCGGTCGGCGGATTCGGCGGCGTCGGGAAGCCGGGCTGGTTGGCGTTGTAGGTGCTGCTCCAGACCGGTGCGCTGATGTCCGCGGTCAGGTGGTCCTGGACGAAGGTGTTCGCCAGCGTCAGCGACGCATTCGTGAGGTAGTGCGCGAAACCGGACTCGCCGTTGGCGACCGCGATGTCGTCGAGCAGCGTCTGCAGGCCGACCGTCGACGTGCCGAGCAGCGTGTTCTGGTCGATGCCGGGCCCTTCGGCATAGCCGAGGCTGAGGATGCAGAAGCCGTCGGCCCGCACCGACTCCGCGACCAGCTTCGGGCCGAGGTTGTAGCGGTTGTCGGCCGAGAAGTACGGGTCGAACTGCTGCACCGTGCTCGAGTCGAGGCGGTAACTCTCGAGCAGCACGAGGTCGACGAACGGCCGCGTCGTCACCGCATAGTGCGGGAAGCGCGCGTCGAACAGGAACATGCCGCGGTTCTGCAGCACGAGCTTGTCGGGGTAGTTGCCGCGCAGCGTCGCCGTGAATTCGCGGAAGCCGTTGGCGGTCCACTCGAACTCGGTCTGGTTCGGGCTGCTGGCGTCGGTGAACGAGTTCGGCGCGCAGGTGTCGAACGTGTCGAGGAACAGCCCGTCGCAACCGTAACCACGGCCGAGGTCGGTGCGCAGCAGTTCGTGGATGCCCGGCAGGCCGTCGGGGCCGTCGAACGTCATCGCGTCGAGCACCGCGTACCACGCCGGATCCCCGGGATTGACGAAGCAGCCGCCGAACGTCGCGCTGCGGTCGGGGATGCCGTCGCCGACGTGGCCCGGGTCGCCGTCGACCGAGTTGTCGTCGAGGTAGTAGGACGCGTAGTGCGTGCCGCCGGGGCTGTTGGTCGGCAGGCCGAGCGGCGGCAGACCGGTCAGCGGCTGGCCGCCGGCGCCGGGGCCACGCGGATCGATGCGCGGGCCGCTGCCGTCGCCGACGAACCGCGCGTCGGCGAGCATCTGCGTCGCGTTCACGCCGACGGTGCGCGAATCCTCGCCGACCGAGAGGTAGGCGAGCACCAGCACGTCGTCGCCCGGATCGAGCGGATCGAGCCCTTGCTGGATCTCGCGGATGGTCGCGACCGGCACGTTGCCGGCGAACGGATGCACGACGACGAGGTCGGCGTGCTTCATGACGAGCGCCGTCGCCGCGTCGATCGAGCCATAGTGGATCATCGGCGCGGTGACGTGCGCGGCCTTCCAGTGCAGGTTGTCGAGCGCGGGCACCGCGACGCTGAGCGGCGTGCCGGTGCCGTTGGCGCTCAGCGGCGTCGCGCGCAGCACGAGGTTCTGCAGGTCGCGGAAGCCGACGTCGCGCAGCGAATCCCAGACGATCGTCGACGTCGTGCCGGTCGCCGAAGTCATCAGGCCGGTGCCCGAGCTGCCGTTCGCATAGTGCCCATCGGCCCACGTCGCCCCGCCGTCGCGCGAGACCTCGAGCCGAAGGTCGGCGAGGTTGGTCGCGGCATCGGCGATCGTCACCTGCAGCGCGAGGTCGCCGGCCAGCGCGGTCGGGAAGGTCAGCGCCGTCACGGCGGGCACCGGGCCGGTCGGTCCGCCGCCGCCGCCACTGCCGCCCGAACAAGCCGCGAGCGCAACCAGCGCGACGAACCAGGGCAGGCGAACAGCAGCCAGTCGGCGAGGCGAGGTCGGCGTCATGGATCCTTTGCGCATTCTGACCGACCGCGCTGCAGCGGTCGCGTCCCGCTCCCCTCATCGGCTCGCGTCCATGACATACTGTCGGGATGCCTGCCCCGGACCCCGGCCTGCACGACCTGGCGCGCGCCCTCGAACTGGTGGCCGCGCACCGGCGCCAGCCTGCCGGCAGCGACGCGGACCTGCTGGCCGCCCATCCGGAGCTGCGCGAACTGCTCGAGCCGCTGCTCGCCGACGAGCTGGCGAACCCGCCCGATGCCGTCGGCGGCCCAGACGCGGCGACGCTCGGCGACTTCCGCCTGCTGCGCGAACTCGGCCGCGGCGGCATGGGCGTCGTCCACGAGGCCGTGCAGATCTCGCTCGGTCGGCGCGTCGCGCTGAAGCTGCTGCCGGATCCCGGCCTCGCGCGCCCCGAAGCGGTCGCGCGCTTCCTGCGCGAGGGCGAGCTGCTGGCGCGCCTGCGCCACGACCACCTCGTGCCCGTGTTCGCCGCCGGCGAAGCCGGCGGGCGGCACTTCTTCGCGATGGAGCTGGTCGACGGCTGTTCGCTGGCCGCGGTGCTGGAACGGGTGCGCGCGCGCCCGGCGGGCACGCTCGACGGCAGCGCGCTCGCCACCGCGCTGGGCGAGGCGCTGGCGACCGCCGACGCCGGTGCGACGCTGCGGGCGCGCAGCCACGCCGCGGCCGCGGTCGGCCTGCTGCTGCCGGTCGCCGACGCCCTCGCCCACGCCCACGCCGCCGGCATCGTGCACCGCGACGTCAAGCCGGCCAACATCCTGCTGCGGCCCGACGGCACGCCGCTGCTGTCGGACTTCGGCCTGGCGCGCGACCTCGCGGCGCCTTCGCAGACGCAGACCGGCGACTTCGCCGGCACGCCGCACTACGTCGCCCCCGAGCAGGTGACGACCAGCCCCTCGGCGATCGACGGCCGCGCCGACGTGTTCGCGCTCGGCGCGACGCTCTACGAGCTGCTGACGCTGCGGCGCGCGTTCGACGGGCCGACCAGCCAGGCGGTGTTGACGCGCGTGCTGCACGGCGAACCCGCGCCGCCGCGCCGCCTCGGCATCGACCTGCCCGAGGACCTGCTCGCGGTCCTCGACCGCGCGCTGCGCAAGGCGCCCGCCGAGCGATACGCGACGATGGCCGACTTCGCCGCCGACCTGCGCGCGGTGCAGGAGATGCGGCCGGTGACGGCGCGCCGCCCCGGGCCGCTCGGTCGCCTGCGGCGCTTCGCCCGCCGCGAACCGCTGCGGGCCGCGCTCGCTGCCGTGCTCGCGCTCGGTGTGCCGACTCTGCTGGCACTCGGCGGCTACCTGCTGGTGCAGCGCCCGCGCATCGCCGCCGCTGCCGAACGCGAACGCCGCGACGCCGCCGAGACCTGGCTGGAGAGCGCCTTCGTCGAACTCGGCGAAGGCGATCCGCGCCTCGCCGTGCAGCGCTTCGCGCGGGCGCGCGAACTGGTCGACGACCTGCCGGAGGCCGACGCAGGCCTGGTGCTCGCACACGGCCGCCTCGGCGAGCCGGCCGCCGTCGCGGCGGCCAGGGCGCGGCTCGCGGTCCACCCGGAGCTGCTCCGCGAGCTGGCCGACGAGGAGGTGGCGACCTCGCCGTCACCCGGCGCGGCGCCGCCGACCGCGCTCGCCTGCTACGTGCGCGGCATGCGCCGGCTCGAACTCGCCCACGATCGCGGCGACACCGCGAGCTACCGCGCCGCCGCCGCCGCGCTGCGCGAGGCGATCGACCGCGCGCCGACCGCGCGCGCCCTGTTCCACTGCCAGTACCTGCACGCGCTCTACCACCTCGACGACGCGGCCGCGACCGCCGCGTTCGCGCAGGTCGTGCGCGATCGCTGGCCCGCCGCGCCGCTGGTGCGCTACTGGGTGGGGTTCGCGCTCGAAGCGATCGACCCGACCGCCGCGATGGCCCTGCAGCGCAGCGTGCTCGCCGAGCGCCCGGACCTGCTGCTGGCACACGTCGCGATCGCCCGCCTGCACGAACGCGCCCTGCGCTTCGCGGACGCGATTCCCGAGTACGAGGCGGTGCTCGCCGCGGCGCCCGATCGCGTCGAGGCGCTGCTCGGCCTCGCGCGCACGCTGACCCACACCGGCGCCGACGGGCGCGCCATCGAGCTGGCGAACCGCGCCAGCGCGCTGGCGCCGCTGTCGCACATGCCCCACCTGGTGCTCGGCACCGCCCTGCTCGAACTCGGCCAGCTCGATGACGCCGCCGCCAGCACCCATCGCGCCATCGCGTTGACGCCCGACGACGTCGATGGCCACCTGCTGCTGGCGCGCATCGCGCTCGCACGCGACGACTTCGCTGCGGCGCTGGCCGCGACCGAACGGGCGATGCACCTCGCACCGGCCGACGCGGAGCCGCACCTGCTGGCCGCCTACGCCTGCCATGGCCTGCAGCGCGAGGACGAAGCGGCGGAGCATCTCGAACGCGTGGTCGCGCTCGACCCGCAGCGGCCGCTGGCGTGGATCGATGTCGCCTACCACCGCGAAGCCCGCGGCGACGAGGCGGCAGCAGCCGCGGCGATCGCCGAGGCCGGTGCCCGCGGTGCCGACGATGCGACGACCCGCTACCGGCTCGGCACGTGGTTCAAGGAGCACGACCAGCCCGAGCTCGCCGAACGCCACCTGCGCCGCGCGATCGAGCTGGATCCGGCGGCCGCCGAGCCGCGCGTCAACCTCGCCGCGCTGTGCTGGCGGCAGAACCGCATGGCGGAGTGTCTCGCGTTCTACCGCGACGCGGTGCGCGTGGCGCCGGACTTCGAGACCGCCAGCGAAGGTCTGGCGCGCGCCTTGCAGCGCGAGCACCGGTTCGACGAGGCGATCGCCGAACGGCAGCGCTGGGCCGATGCGCACGCCGACTCGCCGGTCGCCTGGCTGAAGCTCACCGCCCTGGCTCTCGCCGAGCCCGACGCGGCGCGGCTCGCGACCGCACAGGCGGCGCTGGCGCGCGCGGAGCAGCAGGCGGGCGAACCGCGCGCCGACGTCCTGCACTGGCGCGGCGAGCTGCTGCGGGCCCGCGGCGAACCACGCGACGCCTGGGAACCGCTCGAGCGACAGGCGCGCGCACTGCCCAACTGCAGCGACGACCTG
>CAYMRG010000109.1:0-5848 GCA_964392555.1 uncultured candidatus Brocadiaceae bacterium | reverse complement strand
GCGGCAACGGATCGACGCGCTGCTCGGCGGGCCGCGGTAGCGACGACCGCGCGCGCGTCAGTTCGCGATCGTGAGATCGATCGCGTTCGCAGTCACCAGCCCGAGCGAGTTCGCCGCCGGGTCGACCGCCGCGGCCTGCACGCTGGCCATGGCGCCGAGCAGCGCCGCCGACGCAGGTATGGGCAGCGAGTAGGCCGCGAGGCCGTTCGGATCGGTCGGCAGAACCGTGATCCAGGCGGGCACCGCGTAGGCCCGGCTGCCCGGCGCACCGAACGGCGCGAGGTCGAGGTCATCGCGGCGCCGACCACCAGGATCGTGAATCCCGACGGCATGCCGCCGCGCAGGTCGAACCAGGCCGTGCGGCCGAGGCCGCAGCTGCCGCGGGTGTGGATGTGCGGGCGGTGTCCCTGGCTCGTCGCGCCGGACGCACCGCGGCGCACCATGCGGCTCACACTCGCCAGCGCCGGATCGAACCATTCGACCCGGAGGTTGCCATCGCTGACCTCGCTGCGGCCGTCGCCCCCCACGCCATGGAAGGCGGCGAGGCTCGGCTGGGTGACCAGCGACTGCGCCTGGCACGGGATCGCGGCCGAGCCGAGAATCACCGCGAACGCCGTCTTCCTGCGCATGCCACGGATCGCAGCCGGCTCGGCCGACGGCGTCAACCGCCCGCGCCCACCGCGCCGCTCGTTCAGTTCGCAACCGTCAGATCGACCGCATTCGCGCCGACCAGGCCGAGCGCGTTCGCGGCTGGATCGACGACGGCCGCCTGCACGCTGAGCGTGCCGCCGAGCAGCGCCACCGAGTTGGGCACGGCCAGGGAGTGGACGGCGACGCCATGGCCATCGGTCGCGAGCAGCGCCTCCCAGATGTGGTCGACGTAGGCACGGCTGCCCGGGGCACCGAACGGCGCCATGTCGACGTCGACCGGATCGCCGAACAGCAGGAACGTGAACCCCGCGGGCTGCCCGCCGCGCAGGTCGAACCAGGCCGTGTGACCGATCCGGCAACTGCCGCGCGTGTGGACGCGCGGGCGATGGCCCTGGCTGGTCGTGCCGCCGGCGCCGCGCCGCACCATGCGGCTGACCAGCGGCTGCGCGGCATCGACCCATTGCAGCAGCGCCGGCTGGAACTGCGCGTCGCGGTCGCCGAGCTCGCAGCGACCATCGCCGTCGACGTCGCCGAGCGGATGGATCACGCCGTCGGGCTGCGGCCCCGGCAGCTGCACGTCCGTCGCGCCGGACTGGAGCCAATCGGGCCCGCCCAACGGCGGCGGGTCGACCAGGAACACGTCGTCGCAGCCATCGCCATCGACGTCGCCACAGCCCGTGGCGCGCAGCGCCGCCATGCCGGTCCACCACAGCACGCCGCCATTGCCGTCGAAGATCGCCGAGCTGGCCAGCACGTACTCGCCGAACAGGTCCGACGTGCCGTTGCCGTTGGTGTCGCCGACCGGCCAGCAGCGATCGCCGAACGTCGCGCCCGGTGCGAGCGACGGGCCGAGCCGCAGCAGCGCGGTGTAGGTCGATGCGCCGGTCATCACCGCCACGTCGCCATAGCCGTCGCCGTTCGTATCGCCGACCGGCACGATCCAGGCGTTGCTCACCGTCAGCAACACGCCGCCGGTGCGACCCGAGCGCACTTCGGCGACGCGCACGCCGGCGACTTCGTGGGTGAACGTGATCTCGTCGCAGCCGTCGCCGTCGACGTCGACCGCCAGGCCCGGCATGCCGTAGACCAGGGGATTCGTCACGCTCCAGGTCCACAGCGACGCGCCGTCGGCGCCGGACACGACCTCGACGAAGTTCGGCTGCAAGCCCTGCACGAAGTAGGCGAAGTCGTCGTAGCCGTCGCCATTCGCATCGCCCACCGGCGCGAACTGCCCCGCCCAGCCGAGGCCCATGCCGGGCCGCGACAGCCAGGGCAGCGGTGCCCCGTTCAGGCCGCTGCGGAACATCAAGGTCTGCTGCAGCGGCTGCGCGTAGTAGCCGACGTCCGCCACGCCATCGCCATCGAGATCGCCGGCGCCGAAGTAGTACTCCGGCAGGCCGGTGGTGAGCACGAGTGATTGGGCGCGACCGACGGTCGCGATGGTGAAGGCCGCGAGCAGCAGGGTTACCGTGTGCGCCATCCGGGCACTGCAACCGCCCCTGCCCGCCCCGTCAATCACCCCATGTCCGCTTTCGACGCCGCCTGGCGCGCGCGCCAGCGCTACCAGCCGTTCTTCTGCGAGGAGAACGTCTGGCACCTGCTGCAGCAGGACGACCTGCCGCAGCCGCGCGCCGCGGTGTTCGTCATCAATGCCGATCGCCGGGTCGCGATGCACGGCCAGCGCGCGGGCCGCGGCCAGGTCGTTGTCTGGGACTACCACGTCGTGTTGCTGCTGCCGGGAGCGGGCCTCGTCGTCGACCTCGACGATGACGCGCGCGCCGACTGGCCGGTGCGCGACTGGCTCGCGCACGCGTTCCCGGCCGGCGCGCCGCCGGAATTCGCACCCTGCTTCCGCGTCGTCGACGCGGCCGGTTTCCTCGCGACGTTCTCCTCGGACCGCTCGCACATGCTGGACGCCACGGGGCGGCCGATGCGCCCGTTCCCGGCCTGGCCGGCGCCGTTTGCGGCCGAACGCGGCATGAACCTGCGGCGCTTCCTCGACCCGGTCGACCCGATCGCTGGCACCGTCGTCGATCCCGCCGGCCTGCTCGCGCTCTGCCGTTGAGGGCAAACGACAGGTTCCCGCCGCGAACGGTCACGGTATCGTTCGCCGCCTGCAGCCCTCCGCAACTCCGGGATGAAGACCAAGACCTTCGGCACCGCCGCCCTCGCCCTGTTCCTCGCGACCACCGTATGCGCCCAGGAATGGCGCAGCGAGCAGCTGTTCGATTGCGGCGTCGAGATCGACGCGCCGAGCCGGCTCGAACGATTGCCGATGCAGCTCGGCGACGACGCGCTCTACCTGCGCGCGCGCTTCCGGCCGAAGGACCTCAACGACTACGTGCGCTCGCAGTTCTTCTGGCAGTGCGACGTGCTCGAGTTCTCGGCCAAGCCGAAATCGGGAGACGAGGTCAAGGTGCCCGAAGGCACGCCGCCCGAGCTCGCCGAGAAGCTGCGCGCCCTGTTGGCGAAGGGCAGTGACCACGCCTACAAGACCTTCCAGGAGTGGATCGACGGCACCGGCAAGGGCAAGTACACGATCGACGTGAACGGCAAGGCGACCAAGGGTCGCGGCGGCAAGCTGGACTACGCGCACTGGGTCTGGCGCGAGTCGACGCCGCGGTTCGGACCCGTCGAGGTCATGTACTACGAAGCCGCGGTCTACGCGCTCGAAGGGCGCGAGATCGCCGTCGTGATCGCGATGCCGCTCGAGACCGACAAGCCGCCGAAGCCGAAGGGCAAGTGGAAGCTGCTGGTCGATCGCATGGTCGCGAGCGGCAAGGCGCTGGCGGCCGACGCGGGCGAGGACGACGCCGACAAGAAGCGCGACAAGTTCGCCGACACGCCGGAGAAGCAGACTGCCCTGGCCGCGGCCAAGCAGAACATCGCCGGCCTGCAGGGCTGGGACTACTTCACGCAGCCCAACTACATCGTCCTCTACTCGTGGGACTTCGAGAAGCCGGCCGAGCGCGCCGCGGCCCGCAAGCAGGCGCAGTACTACGCCGCGCGGCTCGAGAAGATGCGCGAGCTGTACCTGACCAACTACCCGCTCGACGCGGCCGGCAAGCAGGCGCTGATGCCCGATCCCGCCTCGGTGCCCGGCCTCACGGGCCCGATCACCGGTGAGGCGGCGAAGGCGGCGCAGCCGACCGATGAGGACGGCGAGGAAGGCGGCGAAGCGGCCAAGCCGGGGCAGCCGTACTCGGTGTTCCGGCTGTGCGCGACCTACGACCAGTTCCAGAAGTACGGGCAGTCGCCGCCCGGCGTCGTCGGCTGGTTCTCGCCGGCGAGCAAGGAGCTGGTGGTGTTCCTCGGCGGCGACAAGCTGATGGGCGCCGGCGCGACCGAGTCGGTCACGTTCCACGAAGGCTGGCACCAGTTCGCCGACTTCTACTTCCACCCGCCGGGCCAGAAGAAGCACGCCAACCTGCACCGCTGGTTCGACGAAGGCATCGGCGACTACTTCGGCTCGTACCGCCTGACCGGCGCCAACTGGAAGTACGTCGGCTCCGACATGCGCTTCGCCGACTGCCGGAACATGGCCAAGAAGGGCGATTTCGTGCCCTTCAAGGACATCGTCTCGTGGAGCCGCCGCCAGTTCTATTCGCAGCGCGCGCCCTACTACTATGCGCAGGCCTACTCGATGGTCGACTTCTTCCGCCGCGGCGAGAAGGCCAAGGGCTGGCAGCCGCGCTATGGCGAGGTCCTCGACACCTACCGCAAGGTGACGCTGACGACCGGCGACACCAAGCGCGCCGTCGAAGTCGCGTTCCAGGGCTTCACCGACAAGGACTGGGAGGACCTGCAGACGGCGTGGAAGGGCTGGGTGCTGAGCCCGCAGTTCCTCGGCGGCTGATCCGGCGACTGGTAGAGTGCGGGCCCTCCCGCCGTGTCCAACCGCCGCACAGCCCTCGCCGTCGCGCTCGCCGCACTGACCGCCGCGGTGCACGCGCAGGCGCCCGCGGCGAACCCGCAGTCGCCAGGCCCGCACTGGGCGTTCGTGCCACCGGTCCGCCACGCGGTGGCCGCCGCGACCGACGATGCCTGGAGCCGCGACGATCTCGACCGGATCGTGCGCGCCGCGCTGCAGCGCGACGGGCTCACGCCCTCGCCCGAAGCGGACCGCGCGACGCTGCTGCGGCGCGTGCACCTCGTGCTGACCGGCCTGCCGCCGCGCGCCGACGACGTGCTGGCGTTCGTCGCGGACGCCTCGCCCGACGCCTACGAACGGCGCGTCGATGCGTTGCTCGCCAGCCCCGCCTGCGCCGAGCACCTCGCCACGACCTGGCTCGACCTCGCACGGTTCGCCGACACCTACGGCTACCAGGCCGACTTCGTCTGCCGCACGTGGCCGTGGCGCGACTGGCTGCTCGACGCGCTGCAGCGCGATCTGCCCTACGACCGGTTCCTGCGCGAACTGGTCGCCGGTGACCTGCTGCCCGACGCGTCGCCGGAGACGCGGCTCGCGACGGCGTTCTTCCGGCTGCACCGCCAGACCAACGAGGGCGGCAGCATCGACGAGGAATGGCGCCAGGAGTACGTCGCCGACCGCGTCGAGACGTTCGGCACCGCGTTCCTCGGCATGACGCTCGGCTGCGCGCGCTGCCACGACCACAAGTTCGACCCGATCACGCAGCAGGACTTCTACGCGCTCGGCAGCTTCTTCGCGATCGACGAGTCGGGACTGTATCCGTACTCGACGCCGGCCGTGCCGCGGCCGGCGATGCGACTCGCGAACGACGCGCAGCGCGGCGAACTCGCGCGCCTCGGCGACGCGGTGGCCGCGGCCGAACGCGCTCTCGCCGCCGCGCGTGCGACGGCGGCGGCGCAGCCGTGCACGGCAGAAGCGCCCGACGTGCCCGCGCCGACGCCGCTCCGCGAGGTCGCGACCGATCGCGAGGCGGTGCTCGACGGCGACACCGGCATCACGGTGCCGGATCCGCCGCCGTTCGATCGTGACCAGCCGTGGAGCCTCGACCTCACGCTGTCGTGCCGCGACGAGCAGGCACGCGCCGTCGTGCTGCACACCTGCCATTACACCGAGGACGCCGACACGCAGGGTTACCAGATCCTGCTCGAGCACGGCCACGTCGCCTGGCAGATCGTGCACTACTGGCCCGGTTCGGCGATCGCCGTGCGCACGCAGCAGCCGTTGCCGCTCGGTCGCTGGGTGCGGCTCGTCGTGACCTACGACGGC
>CAYMRG010000108.1:5534-11628 GCA_964392555.1 uncultured candidatus Brocadiaceae bacterium | reverse complement strand
CCGTACAGCCGATCCCGGGGCTCAACGAGGCGCCGGTGCGCGTGTTCCTCGTCGTCATGCTGCTGTTCGCCCTGCTCGCCGGCCCGGTCAACTTCCTGCTGCTGCGCAAGCGGCGGCAACCGCTGCTCGCGCTCGTCACGGTGCCGGTGCTCGGCTTTGGCACGACGGCCGCGATGCTGCTGTTCGGCCTGCTGCACGACGGTCTGGGGGTCCGCGGCGTCGTCCGGTCGCTGACCGTGCTCGACCAGGCGCGTCACGAGAGCGCGACGCTCGCCACGCACACGCTGTTCGCCGGCCTCGCGCCGGCGCCGTTCGGCCTCGCCGAGGATCGCCTGCTGCTCGCGCCGCGGGCGTTCGAGCGTCCCGGTCGCTCGGCGGCGGATCGCTGGATCTACGACGCGACCGACGCCGTGCTGCGCGGCGTGCTGCCGGCGCGCGAACCGACGCCGCTGCTCGATGCGCGGCAGGGCACCGCCCGTGAACGGCTGCGGGTGCAGGTCGAAGCGGGGGCGCTGCGGGTGCTGGCCGATGGCGGGATCGCCCCTCTCGGCGAGATGCTGCTGCGCGACGCGGACGGTCGCTACTGGCTCGGCACCGCGCCGTCGCTGCAGCCGTGCGACGCGGCGGCGGCCGCCGAGGCGATCCAGAACCTGCTGTACCGCGCGCTGAACGCCGGCGCCAGCAACCCGCGCGTCATCCTCGACTGGAGTGCGGGGGTCACCGACGGCGTCGAGATCCGGCCGAACTCGTGGCTGGCCGTGGTCGCCGCCCCGCCGGGGATGTCGGCGATGCCGTTCCACGTCGACTACGACGCCGCGATTCATCTGGTGTTCGGCCTGCTCGCCGCCGAGGACGTCGTGCGATGAGCGCCGATCTGCTCGAAGTGCGCAACCTCTGGCGCAGCTACCCGAAGGTGCAGGCCGTGCGCGATCTGTCGTTCACGATGCAGCGCGGCCAGGTCACCGGCTTCCTCGGGCCGAACGGCGCCGGCAAGACGACGACGATGCGCATCCTCGCGACGCTCGACATCCCCGACCGCGGCGACGCGATCGTCGACGGGCTGTCGGTGCTGGTCGAGCCGCGCGCGGTGCGGACGCGGATCGGCTACATGTCCGATCAGTTCCATCCGTACCCGAACCTCGACGTCCTGCAGTACCTCGACTTCTTCGCCCGCGCGCACGGCCTGCGCGGTCGCCGCCGCCTGCAGACCGTGCGCTCGGTGGCGGCCTTCTGCGGCCTGCTCGAGTTCGCGACGCGGCCGGCGACCGGCCTGTCGAAGGGCATGGGCCAGCGGCTGCACCTGGCGAAGACGCTGCTGCACGATCCGGCGCTGCTGATCCTCGACGAGCCCGCGTCCGGGCTCGATCCGCACGCCCGCATCGAGTTCCGCGCGCTGCTGAAGGAGCTGGCGGCCGCCGGCAAGAGCATCCTGATCAGCTCGCACATCCTGCCCGAGCTCGGCGAGACCTGCGATTCGGTCGTCGTCATCGAGCGCGGCCAGCGCGTCGCCGCCGGCTCGATCGCCGAGATGCAGAAAAGCGTGCAGCACGAACAGGAGATGACCGTGCGCGTGCTCGGCGACGTCGCGGCCGCGCACCGCTTCCTGCTGACCATGCCGGGCATCGCGGCGGTGCGCCCCGAGGGGCAGCGGCTGCACTTCGGCTATGCCGGCGACGACGAGGCTGCCGGCGAACTGCTGGCGCGGCTGGTCGCGGCGGGGCAGCGCGTCGTCGAGTTCACGCGCCGCGAGGCCGACCTCGAGGACATCTTCCTGAAGACGACGAAGGGGCGCCTGCAATGAGCAGCGACACCGCGGTGGACGGCGTGCCGATGGCGCCCGCCGACGACGAGCCGAGCCGGGTCCAGCGTTGGTCGGACCGGCTGAACCCGATCCTCGTCCGCGAGGTGCGGCAGGCGATGAGCGGGCGCGTGTTCGTGCTGACCGTGCTGCTGGCGCTGGCCGTCAGCACGGTGATCGCGATCGTCGTCGCCAGCGCGCCGGACGCCGCAGAACGCGGCGGCCGCATGGCGTTCAACGCGGGGCTGGCGACGCTCGCGCCGCTGCTGCTGTTCATCGTGCCGATGCAGGCCTACGCGTCGATGCGGCTCGAGCTGCGCGGTGGCACGGTCGAGCAGCTGTTCCTGTCGGGGCTGCGACCGAGCCGCATCCTGCTCGGCAAGATGCTCGCGGCATTCGTGCAGTTCCTGCTCTACCTGTCGGTGCTGGCGCCGCTGCTGGCGACCAGCTACCTGCTGCGCGGCGTCGATCTGCCGCTGATCGCGCTGTCGATCGGCTTCAGCCTGGTGCTGTGCATGTCGGCGACCGCGTTCGCGATCTCGTCGGCGGCGCACGCGATGGCGCCTGCGCTGCAGACGATCGGCAACATCGGCGCGGCGTTCGGCCTCGGCGTGGCGACGATGACGCTGACCGGCTACTGCGCCTCCGGCGAATGTGCGCGCGATCTGGCGATCCTGATGCGCGAGCCGGAATTCCCCGCCCTGGCCAGCGCCCTGGTGCTGTTGGGGCTCGCGGCGACGGTGCTGTCGGCGCTGGTCGCCCAGACCTACCTGCTGCACGCGTTCGAGAACCGGGCGACCGGGTTCCGGCTGTTCCTGCTCGCGCTGACCCCGGTCGCGGCGCTCTGGCAGCTGCTGCCGGCCAGGAGCACGCCGATCACGGCGTTCGGCATCCTCTACCTGCTGATGCTCGGCAACGGCCTGCTCGGCCTGTTCGGCGCCACCGAGACCCGCGCGCTGTCGCCGCGGGTCCGCGCGCACGTGCCGCGCCACCCGCTGCTGGCGCTGCTGATGGCCCCGCTGCTGCCGGGGCGCGACCGCGGCATGCTCTACCACCTGCTGATGCTCGCGGTGCTCGGTGGCGGGGTCCTGGTCGTCCGGCAGATGTTCATCGGCAGCGTCTGGAGCCGCGGCTTCGGCGTGGTCTGGACCGGATCGGCCGCCTACGTGCTGTTCTACCTGTCGGTCGGCAAGGCGCTGCGGGCGCGGCTGCCGGAGTCCCTGGTCGGCAGCAACTGGGCGCGCGCGATCGTGCCGCTGCTGGTGGTGGCGGCCTGTCTGCTGCCGCTGCTGGTCGACGTCCTGCTGCGTGGCAGCGTCGGCCAATGGCACGCGGCGCACGCGCTGAACCCGTTCTGGACCATCGCCAACGCCGAACGCTCCGACGACGCGGCGCTCCCGTTCGGCATCGCGCTGGCCGTCCTCGCCGCGCTGCAGCTGCCGAGCGCGGTGCGCGGCGTGCGCGAGGTGCTGGTCGCCGCGGCCGCCCGGCGGGCACGCGGCCCCGCCCGCGGCGAATCGTCGACCAAAGCCGGAGAGCCGGCGTGAGCGTTCCGCCGGTCGACGCAGGCCTGGCCGCCGAGATCGCCGACGTCACCGCGCGCTACCGCCTGGCGCTCGGCGCGCAGCGGCTGCGCGGGCGGCAGGGCGCGCGGCGCGGCCTCGGTGCCGGCAGCTCGCTCGAGTTCTTCGATTACCGCGACTACGCGCCCGGCGACGATCTGCGTCACCTCGACTGGCGCGGCTTCGCGCGCACCGAGCAGCTGCGCGTGCGGTTGCACCAGGAGGAGGTCGCGCCGTTCGTCGACGTGGTCGTCGATGCCTCGGCGTCGCTGGCGGTGACCCCGCGCAAGGCGCGCGCCGCGCGCGGGCTGGTGCAGGCGCTGGTCGGCTGGACGCAACGCGAAGGGGCCAGCGCACGCGTGCTGACGCTGGGCGGCGGGCTCGCCGACGCGGCGACGATCGCGTTCGACGGGCCGGGCGCGCCGCCGGTGCCGCCGTCGCTGCCGTTGCGAACCGGCGGCGTGCGGATCCTGGTCACCGACGGGCTCTGGCCCGACGATCCGCAGCCGCTGCTGAACCGCCTGCTGGCCGGCGCGGCGCGGTTCGTCTGCCTGCAGCTGCTCGATCCCGAGGAGGTCGAGCCGCCGCGGCTCGGCGCCGTCACGCTGGTCGACTGCGAGACCGGCGAACGCGCCGAGCTGCAGCTCGACGAACGCGCGGTCGCCGCCTACCGCGCGCGCCTCGATCGGCTGTGCGACGGCCTGCGGCAGGCGGTCGCGGCGCGCGGCGGCCGCTGGGCGCGCGTCGTCGCCGATGCGCTGCCGGCGCTCTGTCGCCGCGATCTGCTGGCCGCCGGCGTGCTGGAGCCGGCATGAACTTCGGCGCCCCGTTCGGTCTGCTCGCGCTGCTGGCGGTGCCGGCGATCGTCGTGCTGCACCTGTACCGGCGGCGCCTGGCCGAACGACGCGTCGCCGGGCTGTTCCTGTTCACCGGCGAACGCCTGGTCGCCGGCGCCGGGCGGCAGCGCACGCACCTGCTGCGCACGCCGTCGCTGTGGCTCGAATGCCTGGCGGCGATCGCGCTGGCGCTGTGGCTCGCCGAACCGTCGCTCGGCAGCATCGGCGCGCGCCACGTGGTGTTCGTGCTCGACGATTCGGCGTCGATGGCGGCCGCCGGCTGCCGCGAACGCGCGATCGCGGCGGTGCGCGAACGGGTGGCCGCGCTCGGCAGCGGCGACCTCGTGACCCTGCTGCGTTCGGGACCGCGCCCCGACCTGCTGCTCGGACCGCGCGCGTTGGCCGCGGAGGTCGGCGGCGCCCTCGCGACGTGGCAGCCGACGCGGCCGGGTCACGATCCGGCGCCGGTGCTCGATCTCGCGCGCGAACTGGCCGCCGGCGGCGGCGAGGTCGTGTTCGTCACCGACCATGCACCGCCGCCGGGCTGCGAGGACGTCGACGTGCTCGCGTTCGGTCGCGCGCGCCCCAACGCGGCGATCGCCGGCCTGCAGCGCGGCGCGGCGGGCGACGGCGAACAACTGCGCGTCCGCTTCGTCGGCTACGGCGTGACCGAGGTCGGGTGGACGGTGTCGGCCGGCGACCGGGAGCTGCAGCGCGGGCGCACCGCGGTCGGCGAGGGCAAGGGCGAACTCGCGCTGGCGTTGCCGCCGGACACCGGACCGGTGCGCGTGCAGCTCGACGCCGATGCGCTCGCGATCGACGACCAGGCGTTCGCGCTGCCGCCGCAGCGGCGCATCGTCGCCGTGGCCGACCTGCTGCCCGCCGACCGGCGTGAGGCGCTGGCGATCGCGCGCGTGCTGGCGGCGCAGCGGGACGTCACGGTCGTCGGCGCGGTCGCCGACGCGCAGCTGGTGCTCGCGGCCGAACCGCATCCGCTGCGGCCGGGCCAGGTCGAACTGGTCGTCGCGCCGGGCGATGGCGAGCGCGACGCGTGGTCGGGGCCGTTCGTCGTCGACCGCGCGCATCCGTGGCTCGCCGGCGTGCAGCTGGCCGGCGTCGCGTGGGGGGCAGGGCGTCGCCGCCTGCCGGGTCAGGTGCTGGTCGCGGCCGGCGAGCAGGCGCTGGCCAGCGACGAGGTGCTCGACGCGGGGCGGCGCCTGTGGCTCGATCTCGACGCGAGGCTCGGCAACTTCGTGCGGGCACCGGACTGGCCGGTGCTGGTCGCGAACGTGCTCGAGACCTGCCGCGGCGAGGTGCCTGGCGCCGAACCGCAGGACGTGGTGCTCGGCGGCGAAGCGCGCTACCGCCGCACGCTGCGCGTCGATGGCGGCGATCGCGAGGTGTTCCTGGTCGCGCCCGACGGCACGCGCACGCCCGGTCGCGGTGGCCGCACGGTCGCCTGGCTGCCGACGATGCCGGGCCTGCATCGCGTGGTCGGCGCCGACGGCAGCGAGCTCGGCACGTTCGCCGTGCGCTTCGTCGACGGCGGCGAATCGGACCTCGCCGCCAGCGCCAGCGGCGCCTGGCCGCGGCAGCGCACCGGCGAATCCGGCGATCCGGTGGCGCGCGCCGCGTTCGGCCGACGGTTGCTCGCCCTGCTGCTGCTCGTGGTCGTGGTCGCGGATTGGTGGTGGCTCGGCCGCGGTGCGGTCGGCGGGAGGCCGGCGTGATCCGGTTCGTCGCGCCCGAAGCGTTCCTGCTGGTGCCGCTCGCGGCGCTGGTGCTGCGGCGCCGCCTGTGGCCGCGGCCGGCGGTCGGCGTGTTGCGCGTGCTGGCGTTGCTGGCGATCGCGGCTTTGCTGGCACAGCCGTGGCTGCCCGGCGAGGCCGACGGACGCG
>CAYMRG010000108.1:0-5524 GCA_964392555.1 uncultured candidatus Brocadiaceae bacterium | reverse complement strand
CGTCCTCGATCGTTCGCGGTCGATGCCGGAGGTCGGGCTGGCGCGCGCGCGCGAGTTCGTCGGCGCGATCGAAGCCGAACGGCGGCCCGGCGATCGCCTGGGCGTGGTCGCGTTCGGTCGCGCACCGGCGGTCGAGCGCCTGCCCGAGGCGCCGTTCGCGCTGCCGGAGCCACAGCGCCGGCTCGACGTCGACGGCAGCGACCTCGCGGCGGCGATCGATGCAGCCGTCGCGCTCGTGCCGCCCGGCCGGCAGGGCTCGCTGCTGGTCGTCAGCGATGGCGAACACAATGGCGGCGATCTCGAGGCGGCGGCGCGCGCGGCGGTGCGCGCCGGTCTGCGCATCGACACGCTGCACGTGCCGCGCACGGTCGGTCGCGACGTCGCCGTCGCGGACCTGCAGGCGCCGAGCGCCGTGCCGGTCGGCCAGCCGTTCGCGATCGCCGCCGTCGTCGTCGCCGCCGACGCCGGCCCGGCGCGCTGGCGGCTGGTCGCCGATGGCGTCGTGCTGCGCGAAGGCGACGCCGAGCTGGTCGCCGGACGCAACCTGCTGCAGTTCCGCCATGCGCTGGCGCAGCCGGGGCTCGGCCGGCTCGCGATCGAGGTCGAGCGCGCCGGCGATCCGGTGCCGCAGAACGATCGCGGCGAAGCGGTCGTGCGCGCGATGGCGCCGCCCCGCTACCTCTGCGTCACGCCGGGCGGGCGGGACGATCGGCTGACGCGTTCGCTGCGCGCGCTGGGCTGCGAGGTCGAGGTCGCCGCGCCGGCCGCGGCGCCGCTGACGCTGGCGCAGTTCGATGGCGTGCGTGCCGTCGTGCTCGAGGACGTCGCCGCCGGCGACCTGCCGCGCGGCGGCATGCAGGCGCTCGCGCAGTGGGTGCGCGAACTCGGCGGTGGCCTGCTGATGACCGGCGGCAAGGCGAGCTTCGGCGTCGGCGGCTACTACCGTTCGCCGGTCGAGGACGTGCTGCCGGTGACGATGGAGATGCGCGAGCAGCTGCGGCGTTTCGGCCTGGCGATGGCGATCGCCCTCGATCGCTCGGGGTCGATGCAGGCCGCCGCGGGCGACACGACCAAGATGCAGCTCGCCGATCGCGGCGCGGCGGCGGCCGTCGAACTGCTGGCGAAGATGGACGCCGTGGCGGTGATCGCGGTCGACTCCGCTGCGCACGTCGTCGTGCCGCTGCAGCCGGTCGACGACGCGGCGGCGATCGGCGGAATGGTGCGTGCGATCGAGTCGCAGGGCGGCGGCATCTACGTCGGCGAGGCGCTGCACGCGGCGGCGGAGCAGCTGGCCGCGAGCCCGCAGCGCAACCGCCACATCGTCCTGTTCGCCGACGCCTCGGACGCCGAGGAGCCCGGCGACTACCGGCAGTTCGTGCCGGCGCTGCAGGCCAGCGGCATCACCGTCTCGGTGATCGGGCTCGGGTCCGCCAGCGACAGCGACGCCGCGCTGCTCGTCGAGATCGCGAAGCTCGGTGGGGGCCGCTGCCAGTTCGTCGCCGAGGCGACCGATCTGCCGCGCGTGTTCGCGCAGGAGACGATCCAGGCCGCCCGCTCGTCGATGGTGGAAGAGCCGTGCGCGGTCGCTGTCCGGCCGGCGCTGGCGCTGCTCGGCGACCTGCCGGGCGAGTTCCCCGACGTCGGCGGCTACTCGTTGGCCTGGCTGCGACCGCGCAGCGAACTGGCGCTGCAGACCGTCGACGAGCAGGCCGCGCCGTTGCTGAGCTACTGGCAGGTCGGGCTCGGTCGCGCGGCCGCATTCCTCGGCGAGGTCGACGGACCGGTGTCGGGGAACCTGGCGACGTGGGACGGCTACGGCAGCTTCTTCGCCACGCTGGTGCGCTGGCTCGGCGGCGGCCAGACGCCGGGCCTGTTCGTCGCGGCGCGCCGCGAGGGCGGGGTCGGCGTGTGGGAACTCGAGATCGACGACGCGCGCAGCGCCCTGTTCGACCGCGTGCGCGCGGTGCTCGCCGGGCCGGACGGTGCCGCCGGGGAATTGCACTTCGAGCGCCTCGCGCCCGGACGGCTGGTGGCGCGGGTGCCGCTGCTGCGTGACGGCGTCTACCGTGCGGCCGTGCAGCTCGGCGACGAGACCGTGCGGGTGCCGCCGTTGGCGCTGCCGTACTCGCCGGAGTTCGCGCCCGAGCCCGATGCGCGCGCCGGCGAACGGCGGTTGCGCCAGCTCGCGCTGTGGACCGGTGGCCGCGTGCAGCCGAACCCCGCCGAGGTCGTCGCCGGACCGCGGGTCGGTCCCGGTCGCGCCGATCTCGGCGCGTGGTTCGCCGGTGTCGCCCTCACGCTGCTGTTGCTGGAGATCGTCGTGCGTCGCTTCGACCTGCGGCTGCCGGTGCTGCCCGGGCTGCGGCGGCGGCGGCGGGCGCCGAGCCAGGCTGCGGCGGACGCCGTCGCTGCGCCGCGCCCGGTGGTTGCGCCGTCGGCTCCTGCCGCGCCGCCAGCGCCCGCGACGTCACCGCCGGCATCGTCGCCGGCCGCCGGCGACGGCATGCTCGACGCGCTGGCCCGCGCGCAGCAGCGGTCGCGCCGTCCCTGACCCGCGTCACGCCTCGCGCTCGAGGTCGTTCTCCTTGTAGAGCACGCGGTAGAGGTCGCGGCGGCGATCCCGCCAGTTCTGCGTCGTGCCGCGGTAGCGGTGCCGGCGCAGCAGCTCGATGTCGAGGTCCTGCATGACGATCGTCTCGATGTTCGGCGTGCACTCGGCGGCGACCGCGTCGCGGCTGAACGGGATGTCGGCCGGCGTGAAGATCCCCGACTGCGCGTAGTGGATGTCGGCGTTGGCGACCTGCGGCAGGTTGCCGACGCAGCCCGACAGCACCGTGTAGACGTGGTTCTCGATGCAGCGCGCCATCGCGCAGTTGCGCACGCGCAGGTAGCCGAAGCGCTCGTCGGTGTTGAACGGCACGAACAGGATCTGCGCGCCCTTCTTCGCGGCGATGCGCGCCAGCTCGGGGAACTCGACGTCGTAGCAGATCTGGATCGCGACGCGCCCGCAGTCGGTGTCGAACACCTCGACCTTCTCGCCGCCGGTCACGCCCCACCAGCGCCACTCGGCCGGCGTGATGTGCAGCTTGTACTGCTTGCCGATCGTGCCGTCGCGGCGGAACAGGTAGGCGATGTTGTAGAGCACGCCGTCCTCGACCGCGAAATGGCTGCCGCCGACGATGTTGACGTGGTAGCGCAGCGCGAGCCTGGTGAACAGCTCGAGGATCCGCGGCGTGAACTCGGCGAGCTTGCGCGCGGCGAGGCCGGGGCGCTTCGCGTCGACCAGGCTAAGCAGCTGCGTCGAGAACAGCTCCGGCAACGTGACGAAGTCGCACTTGTAGTCGCCGGCCGTGTCGACGAAGAACGTCACCTGCCGCTCGAGTTCCTCGACCGACTCGACGCGCCGCATCTGGTACTGCACGGTCGCGAGCCGCACCATCTGCACCGCGCGCACCGAACGCTTCTGGAACGGCCGGTAGTCGACGTTGAGCCACTCCATGTGCGTCGCCCAGCCGCCGCTGTCCTCGTCGGAGGGCAGGTAATCGGGGATCAGCTGCTTCAGCTCGAAGCCGTTCGCGAGCTGCGTCGTCAGCACCGGATCGTAGAGCGTCTTGTCCTCGACCTTCTGCACGTATTCGTGCGCGGTCAGCTCGTTCCTGTGCTGCACGTAGCCGGGGATGCGGCCGCCGATGACGATCGCCTCGAGGTTGCGCTCCTTCGCCAGCCGCTTGCGCGCGTCGTAGAGCCGCCGCGCGAGGCGCATGCCGCGGTGGTCGGGATCGACCATGATCTCGATGCCGTAGAGCACGTCGCCCTTCGGATCGTGGTTGCGGATGTAGCCGCGGTCCGAAACGACCTTCCAATCGTGCCAGTCGGAGCACAGGTCGTAGTCGACGATCAGGCTGCACGACGATGCGACCAGCTGACCGTTGTAGGTGACGCCGATCTGCCCCTCCGGGAAGCGGTCGAGCTGGCTCTGGACGTGGTCCCGGGTCCAGGTCGGCATCCCGGGGAAGCACTTCTGCTGCAGCGCGACGATCGCGTCGAAATCGGCGATCGTCAGCGGCCGCACCTCGAGCCTGCTCTCGAATTGCTCCAGATCGATCTTCGTCATGCGCCCATCGGAACCCCGTCGCGGGCCGGGCGCAACGCCGCATGGCGCTCTACAGGCGATAGTGGTGGAACGCGTAGCCCGCGAACTCGTCGTCGAACTTGCCGCTCTCGATCGCCAGCGTGCGCTGCTCGCCGACGACCTCGACCTGCTTGCCCTTCTGCTTCGCGACGCGGAACGTGACCTTCGCCGCGTTCGCCTGCAGCGACGCCGCGAATACGTGCACCTCGTCGCCGAGCCGGTGCACGCGCACGGCGATCGCGGCGGAGTCGTCGGCGAGCACCACCGCCTCCGGCGCCAGCGGCGCGTTGAGCGCCTTCGCCGCCGCGAGCACCTCGCCATTGACCGCCTTCACCGCCGCCGCGATCTCCGCGTGCTCGAGCAGTCCGGCCTCGACGAACTTCGGCTGGAACTCGTGCGCGAAGTAGACGATCCCGGACGCGCCCGACGCGATCGCGATCCACACCTCGCTGCGCACCTGGTCGGCGGTCGGCCGCGCGTCGGCGTTGTCGACGTGGCCGGTCTCGATGCACGCCCAGATCGGCTTCTGCTCCTGGCTCCAGCCGCGCATCCGCTGCACGCCGCGGCCGACGATGTCGAGTCGATCCTTGACGTCCTTGTGGCGGTGCGTGACCGGGTAGATGTCGAACGACGCGAGGTCGCAGCCCTTCAGATACTCCGCGTAATCCTCGGGGTGGTTGGTGCGGTCGCCGCGCCCGTACCAGCCGTCCCACGCCGCACCCTGGCCGAGATTGAGCAGCACCGGCCGCGTCGGGTCGGCCTTGTGCAGCTTCTCGTAGCTCGCCACGATCGCGTGCGGCGCGATCGGCGGGCCGTAGCCACCATCCTGCCGCGCCTGCGCATTGTCGGGTTCGTCGCCGTGCATCCAGCCGACGATCGCCTTGCCCTTGTGCGCGAGTCCGACCTCGTTCTGCGCGCAGATCACCTTCATCCCGGCCTTCTCGAGCACCTCGAGCTGCGCCGCGGTCGGTCCATCCCACAAGCCGACGAACAGGTTCACGCCGATCTCCTGGTACCGCTGCACGTTGTGCGGTGCCTGCAACCACACCGCGATCGGAAAGTACTCGGGATCGCTCGGCAGCCCGTTGGCGAAGCGTTCCTGATGCCCCTTGCCGCCCGCCTTCGGCTTCTTCTGGGCAGGCAAATCCACGATAGCGAGGCAGAGCGCGGCGAGGGCACACGGGATCCAGCGGATCGTCATCCACGCGATCGTATCGCGCGCAGCAAGCATCCGCGTTCCCCGCGGCGTCTCTCTTCTCTTCTCCTCTCTTCTCTTCTGGCTGTTTTCTCCTCTGTTTCTTCTCTGTGGTCTCTGTGTTCTCTGTGTTTATTTTTCTGGTGTTTCCCAGAGGAATAAACACAGAGAACACAGAGACCACAGAGAAGAAACAG
>CAYMRG010000107.1:5341-11730 GCA_964392555.1 uncultured candidatus Brocadiaceae bacterium | reverse complement strand
ACGCCCGCTCAGGACCTCGCCGCGCGCCTGCGGCGCGCCGCTTCGGTTCTGAGCGGGCGCGCGGCGTCCCTGCCCCGGAACACCCTGTCACGTGGATCGCACAACGCTGCAGTGGCGCGTGATGCGTTCCCAGCGCGCGGTCGCGGCGCAGGGCAACCGCGCTGTTCCGGTACGAGGGTTGCCTTGCCACGGCGCCCCTCTCCGCCCCGGTCCTCAGCGGGACCACGAAGACACGAAGACCACGATGTCCCATCACACCGTTCCGTCACCGCGGTGCGCCGCCCTCGCGGCTTTGACCGTGTTCGGCGCCGCCACCGCGCAGGCCCCACACTCGCCCACTGCGCCCACTTCACAGCGTGACGGCAGCAGACCGCAGGAGCAGGCCCAAGGGCAGGAGCCGCGGCCGCAGCAGCCCACGAAACCGAGTCCGATTCCCACCCTCGATACCGTCGTCGTCAGCGCGGAGGATGGCGTGCCGCTGCGCTATCCCGGTGGGCGCGACATCCTCGACGTCGAGACCATCGCCGCCTATCCGGATGCGTCGTACGGCACCATCCTCCGCCGCACCCCGGGCGTCTACTTCCAGCCCGAGAACGGCAACGACTCACGAATCAGCATCGGCCTGCGGGGCAACGATCCGCGGCGATCGGGCCTGTGCGCGCTGCTCGTCGACGGCATCCCTGTCTCGGAGGCGCCGTACGGCAACACCGATGTCGACGGCCTGCCGATTCCGCTCGAGGCGATCGATCGCATCGACGTCATCCGCGGCGGCGCGTCGATCCGCTATGGTCCGAACTCGGCCGGCGGCATCGTCAATCTGATAACGAAGCCGATCCCCGCGTCGCCGGTGCTGCGGTTCGTATCGAGGTACGGCAGCCATGCGGAATACTCCGAGACGATGAGCGTCGGCGGGACCTGGGATCGGGTCGGCGTGCTTGCGACCGCGATCACGAAGGGTGGTGACGGCTATCGCGACAACAGCGATTACCGGGACAATGTTGGGTCGCTCAAGCTGCGCTACGCGATCGACGCGAACGAGTCCGTCGAGGGTTACTTCAGTCGCTTCACCGAACTGCACGCCGAGCAGCCCGGCGGTCTCACGCAGGCGGGCTACGAGGCGAATCCCTCCCAGTCGCTGCGGCCGGGCAGCGACTTCGACTTCGCGATGAACCGGTCGGTCGTGCACTACACGAACCGAATCGATGCCGACACCTCGTTCGAGCTGAAGTTCTGGTACCAAGAAGGCAGCCGGCACCTGAACGACTTCCGTCCGATCGTCGCGCCGTACACGGTGACGCGCCAGCAGAACTCGGACTTCTATTCGGGAGCGCTGGAGGCGGCGTACGCGTGGCGGGCGGACTGGCTGGGGCTCGATCACCACATCTACCACAGCGCTCGCTACCTCACCGAGGCCAACGACGAGTTCTACGTGCGCGCGCCCATCGCCGGTGGGCCGGCCATCACGCCGTACGAGCTCGACGCGCGGTTCCGCGGTCACGCGTTCGCGGTGTTCACGGAAGACGTGATCGCGCTGGCCGACGATCTCGATCTCGGCCTCGGTTTCCGGGTCGAGAGCCTCACCATGAATGGCCTCTCGAACGCCGATGGCAACCAGATCGCCAAGGGCTACGAGCTGTTCCTGCCCGAGGCCAACCTCACTTGGACGCTGCACGAGGGCACCGCGGTCTACGGGAGCTACCAGCAGTCGTTCTACCCGCCGCAGTACGAGACTGGCTTCGATCCGGCGAGCGTGCTCTATGCACCGACCGCTCCTGAGCGCTCGGCGGCCTACGAACTGGGCCTGCGCTCGCATGATGTGCCAGGGCTCACGGCTGCCGTGGCGGCCTTCGACACCGACTTCAAGGACAAGATCGACTACATCAACACGCCGAGCGGCAAGGTGCCCGTCAACTCGGGCCGCGCGCGGGCGTACGGCGTCGAGACGTCGCTCGACTACGACCTCGGCGCCGCGACTTCGGCCCTGCAGGGGCTTTCGGTGTACGGCACGGTCACGCTGCTTCGCTCGACGATCCGCGACGGCGCCAATCGCGGCAACGACACGCCGAACTCGCCGCACATGATCGCGAGCTGGGGCTCGTTGTACGAGTTCGCCGAGACGGGTCTCTGGGCACGCATCGGGGGTTCGTACACGGCCAAAGCCTACCGCGATCCTGCCAACATCGAGACCGGCAGTGCCGACGGCTTGAATGGCCCCGAGCCCGCATACTCCCTGTGGGATGTCGCCGCTGGATGGAATCAGCACCCGGATCGGACCGGCATCGGCATCGCGGCCGGGGTGACGAACCTGTTCGACGAGGACTACTTCCGCCGCTTCGCGACCGGCATCTACCCCGGCCAGGATCGTGCGCTGTTCGCGCAATTGTCCTACGCGGTGACGTGGTGACCGTTGAGCTGCCATGCCCGCACGTGCGGTGGTCGGCGCTCGCGGTCGGCCTCGCCCTGGCTGCATGTGGACGTCACGGCGCACAGGTCGTGCACGTCGCGTCGCCGCGCCGCATCGTCGCCCTGACGATCGGCTCGGTCGACACGCTGGCGATGCTCGGCGAACTCGGGCGCGCCGTCGCGGTCGAAGAAGACTGTCACGTGCCTGGCACCGAGCATCTCGTCAAGATCCGCAACGACGACCACTCGGGCCCTTCGCAGGCCCTGAACGTCGAAGCCGTGATCGCCCTGCGACCTGATCTCGTGATCGCCAAGGAGGACCTGCGGCCAGCGCTCGCGAACCGCGGTCTCGACGTGCTGTGGGTGCCGACCAGCAGCGACATCGGCACGATCGCGGCTACCGTCGGTGCGATCGGCGACCGCATCGGCGAGGGTGAGAAGGCCAGAGCGACCGTCGCGGCGATGCTGGCCCAGGTGGCGCGCCTGCGGGAGCGGACGGCGTTGCTGCCGCGCGTTCGGGTCTACTATGAAGCCGGGCGGCCCGGCCGATCGGCCGGCCACGGCACTGTCATCGACGCGATGATCGGCCTCGCCGGTGGCACCAACATCGCGGGTGGCATCGAACTGGCCAATCCGCTGCTGAGCGCCGAGTCGATCCTCGCGGCGGATCCCCAGGTGATCCTGCTGTCGCCGTGGAGCGACTCGCCAACGGTCGTTGCGGCGCGGGCGGGCTGGGGTCGTATCGCGGCAGTCGCGGCGGGACGCGTCTTCCAGATCCCCGAAGGCCAGCGCCAGGTGCAGTCGCCCTCGCCGGCCTGCATCGCTGCCTGCGAACGCCAGCTGCTGCCATGGCTGCACCCCGAATTGGCCGTATCACCGGCGGGCACGAAGTGAGTCCGGCCGCGCGACACTCCCTCTGGTCGGTGCTGGGCACCTTCGTGCTGGCTGCGGCGGTGTTCGGGTCCCTTTGCACGGGTGTGATCCGGGTGGCGCCGGCCGAAGTCTGGCAGGCGTTGTGGGGCGGCGACGACGGCTCGCTGGCCAGCACGCTCGTGGTCGACATGCGGCTGCCTCGTGCCATCGCCGCCGCCTGCGTCGGGGCCGGTCTCGCGACCGCGGGTTGCGTGTTGCAGGCGCTGCTGCGCGATCCGCTCGCCAGCCCGACGATGATCGGCACCGCGCAGGCCTCGAGCTTCGGCCGCGTTCTGGGTGTGTTCCTCGGCACGTCGTATCTCGGTTCGGTCGCCCTCGCCTTCGCGTCCGCCGTCGCCGCAACCCTGCTCGTGCTCGCCGTCGCTCGGTCGCGCCGCAGCTTTCCGTCGCACATCGTGCTGCTCGCCGGAGTGAACGTCGGCATGTTGTTCGCCGCACTCGTCGGTCTCGTGCAGTACGCATCCAAGGACGAGGGCCAGTTGAGTCGCATGGTGCTGTTCATGTCGGCGGCCTGTGGCAGGTCACTTGGCAACCGATCGGCTACGTGGTGCCGCTCACCGCGCTGGCGATCCTGGCGGCGATGGCGCTCGCGCGCGAACTCGACTTGTTCGCGCTCGGCGAGAGCAACGCGCAGCGTCTCGGCCTCGCGACTCATCGCATGGGCATGGTCGCGCTCGTGGTGGCGAGCCTGCTGACCAGCCTCGCCGTATCGATCGCCGGGGTCGTTGCGTTCGTCGGCCTGATCGTGCCGCATGCCGCGCGGCGCATCGTCGGCCCAGGCCATGTCCGGCTCATGCCGCTGGCGGCACTGTTGGGCGCCCTGATGTTGCTCGGAATCGATTGCGTCACCCGGACGGTCGTCGCTCCCAACGAGCTGCCGCTCGGGGTCGTGACGTCGCTGATCGGGGTACCCTGCTTCCTTCTGCTGTTGCGCGCGATGGCGCGAGGGAGTTCGCGATGAACCTGCAGGCCGAAGATCTGTCGTTCGCCTACGAACGCCGGCCCGTGGTCGATGGCGTGTCACTGGCGGTCCGAGAGGGCGAGCTGGTCGGCGTCATCGGTCCCAACGGCGCAGGCAAGTCGACGCTGCTGGCCTGTCTCCACGGCGCACTGCGGCCACGCTCGGGCGCGGTGAGGCTCGACGGTCGCGACCTGCAGACACTGTCGAAAAAGGCGATAGCGCGCGCGATAGCGGTCGTTCCGCAGCGCTGCCACGTTGCGTTCCCGGTCACGGTCGCCGAGTTCGTCGCACTGGGCCGCTATCCACACGTCGGCTTCCTCCGCGGCCGCACGCGACAGGACCAAGCGACGGTGGCAGCCTGCCTTGCGGCATTGCGGCTCGACGGACTCGCCGAGCGCTCGGTCGACCAGTTGTCGGGCGGCGAATTCCGGCGTGCGCTCGTGGCCCAGGCTCTGGCTCAGGAGCCGAGCGTCCTGTTGCTCGATGAGCCAGTGCAGCAGCTCGACTTGCGCCACCAGCTCGAGGTCATGGAGTTCGTGCGCTCGTTCACGCGTCGGCCGCGGATGTCGGGGCTGGTCGTCCTCCACGAGCTTGGGCTGGCAGCGCGCTATTGCGATAGGCTCGTTCTCCTGCACGAGGGTCGCGTCTCGGCAAACGGTGCGTCCGCCGATGTGTTGTCGACGGAGAACCTGCGCGCAGCCTTCGGCATCCACGCCGAAGTCGCCGTGAATGCGACGACCGGCGCACTTCAGGTCGTCCCGATCGGGGTCGACGATTCGCGTTGAGTCGAAGTCACCGCGCGGCCAGGAGCTCGAAGCGGAACGGAATCTCGATCTGCCCGGGGCCGCCGACGAAATGCCAGCGCCGCGCGGCAGTCAGCGCCGCTTCGTCGAGCAATCGCGAACCGCTCGACCGCGACACTTCGCAGTGGATCACGTCGCCAGCCGCGTCGACATCGAGGCGGATGAGGACCACGCCTTCGATGTGCTGATGGCGCGCGCTCGGCGGATAGGTCGGGCTCGGGTTGAGTCCGGCGACCGGAACGAGCACCTTGGCCGCCGGGGGTGCATCGGCGACCACCTGGGATGCCGCCCGAGGCAGGGGAGGGGCCTCCTCGACGAGCATGGGCTTCGTTGCAGGTGGCGCCGCCTTCACGAGCCGAGGATTGTCGTGCAGCTCGCAGTTCTGGCGCGGCGCCGAGACGAGGAGCGGCTGCAGGGTCCGCGCTGGCGCTTCGAGGGCCGGTGCCTCGGGCATAGGCGAATCGGGCAGGTTCTCGAACATGGCGGTCGCCTCGATCTCGACCGGTGGGAGGTCTTGCGGCAACGGCAGCGATGGCTCGGGCATCGGCTCCGCGAGCTGGATTCCGATCGGCCCGATCTCACGGCGGGGGGGCTGGCTGCTGAGCAAGATGGCTGGGGGAACCAACAGTGCGATGTGCAAGCCGATCGAAAGGACGAGGGTCCGACGCGACAGGGGACGAGGCGTCGCCCATCGATCGCTTGCCTGCCTCGGTCGATCCATGCGACGCCCGGCGCAAATGCCATTCCGCCCGAGTTCTCGAGGACCCCGCCCGCGGGGGGCGGCGCTCTGGTGGGGATTCCTGGTAGCAGCATGTCGCAGCGCCGCGACAGGCCACCGAGCATCAGCGCTGCGGCCGCCTTCTGGCGCGTCCTCGTGCGGCCTTCGGCGGCATGGCGCGCGCCACGCGCAGCGCGCGGCCGATCCAGTCGCGCAGTTCGCGGCGCGAGCCGGTCGCCTCGGGGCCGACGTAGACCATCGAGCGCAGCGGCTTGCCGGTGAAGTCCATCGGCCGCACGCCGGGCGCCTGCAGCGCGATCGCGGCGCCGTCGTCGCCGAGCCGCAGCATCAGGTCCTCGCCGACGAGGCCGACGGCCATGTGGCCCGCGCACAGCCAGGCGATGCCGCCGAACATCTTGCGGGTCGTGACGTCCGGCTCGCCGGCGAGCTCGGCGGCGATGCGGTCGGCGAGGACGGGGTCGTAGGCCATCGGGCGCTCAGCTCCGTGCGGTCACTTCGGTGGCGTCAGGATGCCGCGTCCCGTGACGACCTTCGCGATCATGCCCAACTG
>CAYMRG010000107.1:0-5331 GCA_964392555.1 uncultured candidatus Brocadiaceae bacterium | reverse complement strand
GTCGCGTCAGGCGCGCCCGGGATCGGCATCGGGCTCGGCGCGGCGAGCGTCGCGGTGGTCGCGTTGCGCACGGCGGCGGTGAAGTTCGGCAGCAGCTTGCGCCATGCGGCGAGGACCTCGGCGAGTTTCGGCCGCGGGCCGCCGGCGACGAAGCCGCCCTCGGTGCCGTGGCCGAGGTCGGGCCACGGCAGCGGCGGCTGCGGCGCGCCGAGCAGGCCGCACAGGCCGTGGCGCGAGACCAGCAGGTGCAGCGCGATCGTGCGCGCCGGGTTGGTGGTCGGGTCGAGGCGGCGGTCGGCGGCGGCCTCGGGGATCGCTGTGAGCGCCGTCTGGACGCCCCAGTCGGTGATCGCGAACGAAGGGAGATGCGGCGCGAGAGGTCCGGTCATGGCTATGCTCCGATGGTCGGTTCGTACCGATCGGTCCAGTCTCGGTGTACCGGTCGGTCCAGTAGTCTGTACCGATCAGTCCACGAAGTCAACCGTTGCCCCGCTCGTCGCCAGGTCCCGATTCACGCACCCGCATCCTCGATGCGGCGCTGGATCTCTTCCACGCCAAGGGCGTCGCCGCGACCGGGCTCGACGAGATCCTGGCGGCTTCAGGCACCGGCAAGAGCCAGTTCTACCACTGGTTCGCCAGCAAGGACGAGCTGGTGCTCGAGGCGATGCGGCTCCATCGCCAGCGGGTCGCCACCGGCGTGATCCCGCTCAAGCGCGACCTGCAGACGTGGCAGGACCTCGAGGAGTGGTTCGCGTTCTTCGTCGGCGCGCTCGAGGCGAGCGGCTGCTCGCGGAGCTGTCCGATCGGCACGATGGCCGTCGAGTTCACCGAACCGCAGACGGCGCTGCGCGACGAGGCGTGCGATCTGTTCCGCGCCGCGCGCGAACCGCTGGTCCGCCTGTTCCGCAGGCTGCAGCAGGCCGGCAAGCTGCGGCGCGGCGCCAACCCACAGGCGCTCGCCGACTACTGCTACACGGTCATGCAGGGGGGCCTGCTGGTCGGCAAGATCGAGCGCAGCGCGGCGCCGTTCCGGCACGCGGTGCAGCAGGTGCTG
This sequence comes from uncultured candidatus Brocadiaceae bacterium, assembly GCA_964392555.1. Taxonomy (GTDB): domain Bacteria; phylum Planctomycetota; class UBA1135; order UBA1135; family UBA2386; genus CAYMRG01. The sequence goes on along the minus strand of CAYMRG010000107.1, from coordinate 4,277 downwards.
GCGCACCTCAAGTCGCTGCGGCCCTGAGCCATCACCTCGGCCACCCTGGTTTGACGAGTCGGCAAGGTCCTGCCAGACTGGGCCGCGCCCGAGGACCTGTCGACGCGGACCATGAAGCAACAGCCCCGAGTGTTCGTGTCCTACCGCCGGGACGATTCCGCGTATGTGACGACACCGATCTACGATCGGCTGGTCCAGGCCCTGGGCGCGGACAACGTCTTCATGGACGTGGACAACATCCCGGCGGGTCGGGATTTCCGCGTCCACCTGCAGATGGCGATCAATGCCTGCGACGTGTGCGTCGCGGTCATCGGCGAAGGCTGGCTGGGCGCGACCAACCCGGATGGCACGCGCCGGCTCGACGACGAAAGCGACTTCGTCCGCCTCGAGATCGAGGCATCGCTCGGCCGCGACATCCCGGTCATTCCCCTGCTCGTCGGCAGAGCGCAGCTGCCCACCGCCGCCCAGCTTCCGGAGTCGCTGGTGCCCTTGACCTACCGACAGGCGCTGCGGATCCGGCCCGGCAGCGACTATCGCCGCGACGTCCAGGAACTGCTGGACCAGATCCTCGATGTCGATGCCTCGACGCGTCGATCGGCAGCCGACGCCAGTGCGGGGACCGCGGTGACGCAGGCAGGCCCGGTAGACGAACGCTCGCCGGGCGCGGTGGGCGGCCCGCTGCCGATCCTCAGGCAGCTGGCGGCGATGCTCGTGGCACGACCCGCCCTGGCCGTCACTCTCGCGCTTCTCTGGCTGTTCGCGGCTTCCCTGTTCGAGGTCCTGCTCGATGGCGCCGAGGCGTCCGAAACCACCAGCTCCGCCAACTGGACGACGATGTTGCGGCCGCTGCGTTACGTCGTGTACGCGTCGGTCGGCATCTGGCTGCTGATCGCGCTCCGCAGCTGGCTGGCCGTGCTGCGGCCGGATTGGCGGGCCAGTTCGCGACGCAGCGTCGCGATCGGCTTGGCCTTCCTCGGTGCGGAACTCACGACGCCCTTGATCCGCTTCGTCGGCTTCGGCGAGGGGTTCTTCGGCTGGCTGCCGTGGGGCATGGCCGTCCAGGCCTTGCTGGTGTTCGGTGCGGTCGCGCACCTGGAACGACAGCTTCGTCGCGGCGCGGTCGGCGTGGCACCGGGGTTGGGAGGTTTCGCCGCAGCATGGCTGGCCTTCGCGGCCTTCGTGCATTTCGTCGACGGCACGCATTGGGCGCTGGCCTTCGTCCTCTTCACACCGCCGCTCCTGATCTTGATCTGCCTTGCGGTGATCGAAGGCCGCCTCGCTGGCGACGTGGTGGAGATCGCGCCGATCGAGCCGTGGCGTGCGCGCTGGCTGCGGTCCCTGCTCGGCGTCCTGCTCGCGGCACCGCTCGGCCTGGTTGCCTATCTGTGGGCCGGGAAGTCGTTCGGTGATGCTGCTCTGGAGTGGTTCGTGGTGCTGGGATCGGTGGCCGTGGCGATCACCGCGATCGCGTTGCTCGGTGGTTGGGTGCGCACGCTCCTTGCTGGATCGTCGGCGGGACGGGTCGGGGCAGACCGGTGGTTCCGCCTCGAGCGGGGGAATGCCGTCGTCTACCTCCTGTTCCTGCTCGTCGCCCATTCGCTCGCGCCGCTGCTCGCCGACAGCAAGAGCTTGCTGCCGGTGGCATGGAAGGTGGCGATCTCCTGGCTGGCGGAGTCGCTGCCCGCGGCGCTGGTGGGCGTGCTGGCGCGCGCGTCCTGGTCCACGAGCCCACGGCCTGGCGCCGGCGCGCGTCAGGATTGGCTCGGCTGCGCGTTCGCGGTGGGCGCAGCCTTCGTCGTCCACTCCCTGTACCTCAAGAGTTCCACCGGTCCGCTGTGGCTCCTGTCCCCCGTCTGGGCGGCGCACGTCTACTGGTCGATGTCGGTGTTGCCGCCCGTAGCGGCCGCCCGCTTCCTGCTGCCGGCATCCGTCGCCAGTCGCCGGAAGGTCGCTGCGCCTCGGAGCGGCAAGCCGCACGCCGAGGCGGTGGCGAAGCCGGCAGCCGAAGCGACCGAGGCGGCGGCGGAGCCGGTGGTCGCGGGCCAGATCTCCGCCGGCGAACTGCGCGGCCTCAACGTCCTGCGGTCGCACGCCACGGACAGTTGGCAGCGTGTGCGGCAGGCGACTCCCGAGCCCGGGCTGGTGGAGCTGCTGCAAGAGGGTGACAGCGCGTTCCAGGGTCTCGAGAAGGCCTATGGCTCACGGGCCTACGCGGCGGCCAGGACACACGGTGAGCAGCTCGCGCGGGTCTGCGAGCAGATTCGCGAGATCGAAGCCCGTCGCGAGCTGGCGGGGCGGGAACGAGCGCGCGCCTTGGCCCTGCAGGCGAAGGCCAAGCTGTTCGAGGCGAAGCGGCTGGCGGCGACTTCCTGGCAGGCAGCGGAGCACTTCCTGACGGTCGCGGAAACCTCGTTCCGCGATGCGCGGTTCGAATTGGCCGGCGAACACTGGCGCGAAGCGCGTCGCGAATTGGCCGGTGTCGTCCAACAGGCCCAGGCGTTGCGTCGCCTCGAGGTGAAGGCCTTCGTGGCCGGGATCGCGGGGGTGCTCGACGGCAGCCTCGGCAAGGACGAGGCGCGGTCCGTTGCCAGATCGCTGGCGGATGCCAACGAGCTGTCGACGTCGCAGGCGACGGCTTTGATCCGGTTCACCAAAGCCGCGCGCAAGAACGGCGGGAAGGTCATGGCCCACGAGGCGCCGGAGGCGACGCTGTGCGAACTGCTCGCCGGCAAGCAGGAGGTCGGCTCAGGGTCCGGAGCAGGGGTCGCATCGACGCGCTATCCGGTGCTCGGCTGGATCCTGCTGGCCCTGTACGTCGGCGCACTGCTGCTCACGCTCGCGGCGGACGTGTCCTTCGTGACCGGTGAAGTCGCTGATCTCGGCGCATGGTTGATCGCCAGCCGGATCGCCGCGATCGGCGCGACGATCCTGACCTTCCTGGCGATGCGCGAACGAGCGAGCGGGCGTCTGCTCGCGATCGCCGCGATCGTGTGCTTCGGGTTGGTGTTCGCGAACCTCGGCGTGTTCACGGCGTTCGCCGGCACCCTGATCATCCGATCCCTGTGGGCAGCCACGCGCGGGATCGAGGACGCGATGAGCGTGCTGCATGTCATCGGTCTGGCCAGCGCCTCGGTCTGGATCGTCTGGTTCGCCATTCGCATGCGCACGGTCGCGGCGCGCAGCCTGCTGGAGAGCATGAGCCGCTGGATCACGCGGTGCGGCGTCGTTTGCGCCGCGGCCCTCGTCGGCCACACGTTCTTCACCGCGCTCGGAGCCGAATTGCCCTTGGGTGTCTATTGGGAGGTCACGCTGCTGGGCTCCACGGTCGTGGCCGCATTGCCATCCGCCGCACTGTGGGTGGGACGGCGACTCGGTCGGCTGCCCGCCGCCACCGGGGCAGAACCGCCGCGGTCGGCCGCCTTCGTGGCCACCGGCGTCGCGGCTCTCGGCGGCGCGGTCGCATGGTGCGGGTTCGGCCTGCACGGCACCGCGGTCGGCGTCGGCTACTTCATCGTGGCGTTCACCCTGATCGCCCTCGCGAGTGTCCGGACGGCCGATGCGTTGCCGGAGGACGGGCAGGAATCGCCGGTCGGGTAGCCGCGTCGCACCGCTTGCCAGCGCTACCATTCCCCATCCTTGAACGAGCAACCCAACAACCCCCTGCACGGCGTCACGCTCGCGGCGGTCCTCGACTACCTCGTCGCCGAGATCGGCTGGGCGGCGATGGCGCAGGCAGTCGACATCCGCTGCTTCACCAATGAACCCAGCACCACCTCGTCGCTGAAGTTCCTCCGCAAGGTGCCGTGGGCGCGCGCCCGGGTCGAGGAATTGTACCTGCGGGTCAAGGCGCGCCGGCGCTGATCTACCACTCCAGCGCGCCTGCGGCCCCTTCTGGCGGCGCGCAGTGCCGCAGCAAACCCTCGGGTTGCGGGCACCAGGACGTGCTGAAGGCGCTCGGATGCACCAGACTCTGGATTCTTCGCGCCCCAGCGCGGAGCCTGCCGCACCATGAGCGATCAGCCCACGGGCTTCGAGCCCCTCGTCCCGGCCGGCGAACAGCAGCCCGAGCTGACGCTGCGCGCGATCCTGCTCGGCGCGATCCTCGGCCTCGTCTTCGGCGTCGCGAGCACCTACCTGGCGCTCAAGGTCGGCCTGACGGTGTCGGCGTCGGTGCCGATCGCGGTGGTGGCGATCGCGCTGCTGAAGCCGCGTGGCGGCAAGCGCGCGATCCTCGAGCACAACATCTCGCAGACGACGGGGTCGGCCGGCGAGTCGGT